>NZ_PXNU01000032.1:0-123279 GCF_041300735.1 Phaeobacter sp. SYSU ZJ3003
GCAGACCTGTTCCAGGCCGTCCCCGAACTCACCGAAAAACTGGGCTAAAAGCCCTGGCTCCGGCCCGGCACACGCCGGGCCACACAGAGCCACATGTCATCGAAAAAGGCCCGCATCCGATGCGGGCCTTTTGCGTTCTGTATACTTCGAAAACCAGGCAGCAGGTCGGCCACCCTACTGACCGGCAGCTATCACATGCGGGTCAGCCCGCTGCTTTGCGCTGCCCCAGGATACCCTGCAGCTTCTCAGCCGTGGCGCATCCAATCCGGTTGTGTTCTTTCGGCCCCAGCATATGACGCGCTGTCGGCAGGTCGAGCGGCCCCATATCCATGCCCATCACGTCATTTGCCAGCCCGGCCGTGGCAACGGGAAGCTCTACCACTCCTTTGACCAAGGGCCTCAGAGAATCGACCATCGCCTGATCAACGAGGACCGGTTCACGTCCGAACATTCCCACACCACCCAGATTATAGCGCAGCCACAGCAGCACCAACCGTCCGTCCATCGCAGTGATGAGATCACCCATGCGACTGACCCACACAGATTGCAGATGCAGGCAGAGGGTTTCAAACCGCTCCTCAGAGACGTTTTTGAGCTCGGTCAGCAGATGCTTGTTGAAATGAAACTCCGTGAAGTCCACTTCCGGATAAAGGGCCTTCAGTTCAGGGCGGGCCTGCAGGAACCGGTCATTCCGGCGCGGATGTACCCGGTAATATTTGTTCGACAGGTTCTGCGCACCCAGAAGCTGGAAGACAGCGATATCTGAATCCTTAGCCACCTTCATCAGGCGGTCATCGCTCATGAAACTGTCCAGCCCCGCGTTCACACCGCCAAGGTTGACGCATGGCACATCCAGCAGGGATTCTGCGACGGCGGGAAACGGCTCAGCCACAAAGCGACCAAACACCTCTGTTCCGCCCAGAAATGCGATATAAGGTTCATTCAAGTCGCGTTCGGGTCCACGTACCTGCAGCCTTGAGCCTGCATAGCAACATGTTCCACCCGAAAGCGTCGAAACGCTTTGGAGTTCGTAACTCATAGTCCCACCAATTTTTCACCCGATACTCACTTTGAGCCTGAAAACTTGCAAATTTCCTAAAGCTCAAATTTGGTTAAAATACCCCTGCGCCAGCCTTGTGCCCCCCCCGAAACGACCGATAAGATCACCCGGCAGGCAGCCAGGGAGCCATCGGCATGGAAGTCAAAAAAATCGGCGTAATCGGAGCGGGACAGATGGGCAACGGCATTGCCCATGTCATGGCAGTTGCGGGTTATAACGTTGTTATCAATGATGTAAATCAAACCGCATTGGATGGCGCTATGAGTGCGATCCAGAAGAACCTGGCCCGGCAGGCCAGTCGCGGCAAGATCAGCGAAGAGGACATGAATGCCGCCCTTGCGCGCATCACTCCGACGCTGGCTCTGCCCGATATCGGGGCCACCGATCTGGTCATCGAAGCGGCAACCGAGCGTGAAACCATCAAGCAGGCGATCTTTGAAGATCTGCAACCGCATCTGCAGCCGCATACGATTCTCACCTCGAACACCTCGTCTATCTCGATCACCCGTCTGGCGAGTCGCACCGACCGCCCTGAACGTTTCATGGGCTTCCACTTCATGAACCCGGTACCAGTGATGCAGCTGGTCGAATTGATCCGCGGTATTGCCACCGACGAGGAGACCTTCACGGCATGTCAGACCGTGGTGGAGCGTCTGGGCAAGACCGCCGCCAGCGCCGAAGATTTCCCCGCCTTCATCGTCAACCGGATCCTGATGCCGATGATCAACGAAGCCGTCTACACCCTCTATGAAGGGGTTGGGTCGGTGAAATCCATCGACGAATCGATGAAGCTGGGCGCCAACCATCCGATGGGGCCGCTGGAACTGGCAGACTTCATCGGCCTGGACACCTGTCTTGCCATCATGAACGTGCTGCACGACGGGCTGGCCGACACCAAATACCGCCCCTGCCCGCTGCTGACCAAATATGTCGAGGCTGGCTGGCTGGGCCGCAAGACACAGCGCGGGTTCTATGACTATCGCGGGGAAACGCCGGTTCCGACGCGCTGATCCCCGGGCTTTCCTGACTGCTGCGGCGACGGCCCTATCCAGGGGCCTGACCCGCAGCGATCAAAAAGCTGCAGCGCATCCATCAATTTAGAAAGCGGATTACTTGTCGTCAGTCGGAGTTTTACTGCCCAGCGACAGGGTATGCTCTCGCAGCCAAGCCATGAAGCCGCGCGGATCGCTGTGCAGCCGTTCCATCTGCGCATCCGTCAGCGGCTCTCCGACCACCGGCGCCTGCGGCTTATTGCAGGAGCGCACGATTTCATGCAGCAGCAGCCCTTGACGCAGGATCGGAGAGATCCGGCAGGCAATCTGATACCAGCGCGAATTCGACCCTGGGAAGAAGATCGGAACCACACGCGCGCCAGAACGGCGGATCAGCTGCGCGGTGAACACGTTCCACTCCTGCTCGATAGCAGGGCCAAACCAGCTGTCCGACGACATCACCACACCCGAGGGGAACAACGCCACAACGCCGCCTTCCTTCAGATGGGCCATGGTCTTGGCTCGCATTTCCACCATCTTGCGCTGCGCTTCAGGGTCATGGGGGAACGGCACCGGGATCATGAAGGAGGTCGCCGCCTCATCAAGCCCCGTCAGGACCGAGCGCGTCAGAATTCGGTAATCAAGCCGGATGCGACCAATCAGGTCAGCAAAGATCATGCCATCGACCATTCCGTGCGGGTGGTTCGCCACGATCACAACCGGACCTTCGGCGGGAATGTTGCGGATCTGCTCTTCGGGCGTAAGCAGATCGATCCCCATCACGTTCAGCGCGCCGCGCCAGAATTTCTGGCCGCGGTACTGGGCGTTCTGCTTTTCGAACTTCTTGACCATGCGCAGAATGGTCAGCTTGCCGGTGAACCATTCGATGGCGCGGATGGCAAGCGAGGTCCAGCGGTCGTCAAAGGAATTGGCATAGGTCAGGGTGCGCCGGTCATAGACCTCGCCCGTCTCCGACTCTGCCTTCAGGCCGCCGTCATGGTCATGCGCCGTATCCGCCACTTTGCCCTTCCCGTCTTCCACAGGTGCTTGTGCCCTTCAGTATCCTTCGCCGAATTTGTCGGCGACAAGAGCCTCCAAAGCCTCTGCCAGAGCCTCTGCGTCCGGCCCCGAAGTATCGACGTCAATAGTCGTTCCTTTCGAGGCTGCCAACATCAAAAGCCCCATGATACTGTCGCCGGAAGCTGACAGACCGTCCTTTGAAACCTCAGCCGTGGCATCAAAGCCTTCGACCACTTCGACCAGCTTTGCGGAGGCACGCGCATGCAGGCCTTTTTCATTTATGATCTTCAGCGTTTTAACTGCCATTGAAGTGTCTTACTCCCCTGCGGGGTTAATGTTCTGCGAGTTGATGTATTTGCGACCCGCCTCCATCGCCTGGCGCACGGCATCGGCAACCGGCAGGTGGCGGGATTTTGCCAGCTTGATCAGCATCGGAAGATTGGCGCCGTAAAGGATGCGCCGATCCGTGGGCGCACAGGCCCGTAGGCTGAGATTGGACGGAGAGCCACCAAACAGGTCTGTAACGATCACAACGCCATCGCCGGTGTCCACATCGTCGGCCGCAATACAGATTTCGCGCTGTTTGTCGTCACGGTCATCGTCAGGCGCAATGGTAATCGCACGCAGGTTCGGCTGCTCGCCAACCACATGCTCAACGGCGGCCAGATACTCTCTGGCCAGCCCCCCATGCGCGACAATAACAATCCCGATCAACCCGGCCTCTCCGTTCCGCTGTTAGCGCTGCAGCTCGCGATGTCTAATTGACACCTGCTGCCCGTCTTCCGCAAGGGTCTTAGCCAGGGTTTCTGCCAGGGTCACCGAACGATGTTGCCCACCGGTACAGCCAAAGGCGATGGAGAGATGCGATTTCCCTTCGCTGCGAAAGGCGGGCAACAAAAACCGGACCATATCCACCACCCGCGCCATGAACCCGTCATACAGCGGGTCCTGTTTCACATAGTCCTGAACCGCAGCGTCGCGGCCATTCAGCGACCGCAGTGCCTCTTCCCAATAGGGGTTTGCCAGGAACCGGCAATCAAAGACCAGATCGACGCTGCGCGGCACACCGCGTTTGTAGGAAAAACTTTGTACGGACAGGGCCAGCGACCGCCCATCCGGCGCGAACCAATGTTCAATCTCGGCCTTCAGCTGGTGCACATTCATTTCGGAGGTGTCGAGCAGCATATCCGCGCGTTCTCGAATTGGCGCCATCAGGTCCTGCTCCCGCGCCACGCCAACCTCGGGCGTTTCTGCCGGGGCCAGTGGGTGCCTGCGCCGTGTTTCCGAATAACGCCGCAACAGAACATCGGGACGGGCATCCAGATAAAGAACCGTCAGCTCCGCGTCCTGCCGCGCCGCCAGCATTTCAATCATGTCGAGAAGGGCACCCGGGGCGAAATCCCGGTTGCGGCTGTCCAGCCCCAACGCCATTGGCGCGCTCACCCCTGCCGCTTCGATCAGGATCGGCAGCAGCCGCAGCGGCAGGTTGTCAATCGCCTCGAACCCCAGATCCTCCAGCACATTGATCGCCGTGGTGCGCCCGGCGCCGGACGGACCGGTGACCAGAACGATCGGCTGTGCATCGGGATCGACGTCAGGCATCAGGGTTCAGGGCTCCACATTTCAGATACTGCAACAGGGCCGGAGCGAAATGCGTTGCCTCCACGCGGTGTATCACGGGAAGATCCAGCCCCAGAATCGTTTCGGCAGACTGGGCCGGAAGCCGCCCGTCTGCAAGCCGGTCCAAGTCCACAATGGCACAGACAGCCGCCTGAGCGGTGTTTTCCGCGTGCAGGATGCCCAGACCGCGCGCTTCGATCAGGCCTGCGGTTGCCTTGGGTGGCCGCGCCACGACGGATCCATCATGAAGCGTGAGCAAAACCCGGTCGTCCGCGACCAGCTGCGCTCCATAGGCCATCAAATGCAGGGCCAGCGCCGATTTCCCACTGCCGGAAGCCCCCCGGATCAGGAGGCCACGCCCGTCAAGCGCTACACAGGAGGCATGTATACAATGGCTAAGGTCCTGCACCATCACAGGACCATCACAAGAGGATCACACCGGCAGGCCGACCACAAACCGCGCACCCAGCGGTTCAGAGGTGATGTCGGCTTCGGTCGGCCGGATATTCTCGGCCCAGATCACACCGCCATGCGCTTCGACGATCTGCTTTGAAATCGCCAGTCCAAGGCCAGAGTTATTGCCAAAATGCTCTTCCGGGCGCTGTGAGTAGAAGCGTTTAAAAATGTTCGATAGCGCCTGTTCGGGAATGCCCGGGCCGGTGTCCTCGACCACAATCAGCACCCGATTGGCCCGGCGTCGCGCCCAGACACGGATCGCATCGCCATCTTCGCAAAAGGAAATCGCATTGGTGATCAGGTTGACGAACACCTGCGCCAGACGCGCCTCAAGTCCCTGAAGCATGATCGGTTGCGGCGGCAAGTCGGCGATATAGTCGATCCCCTTGGAGCGGGCATCTTCGCCAAGGAACTGGTTGAGATTGCCCAGCATGGTCAGGAGGTCGAATTCTTCTTCTTCTTCCTTGACCAGTTCGGCATCCAGTCGGGAAGCATTCGAGATATCGCTCACCAGCCGGTCAAGGCGGCGCACGTCGTGTTCGATCACTTCCATAAGCTTCTCCCGTTGGTCTTCGCGCTTTACCATCCGCAAGGTCCCGACTGCAGATTGCAGACTCGCCAAGGGATTCTTGATCTCATGTGCCACATCAGCTGCAAATTGTTCGTTACTATCGATGCGACTGTAGAGCGCTTTTACCATTCCGCGCAGCGCCCGGCTGAGACGACCAATCTCGTCAGGCCGTGCAGAGAGGTCCGGGATACGTACCCGGCCGGGGTGACTTTTTCGGGCATCACGGTCGCGCCCGCTTTCCGCAGCCTCTGCCAGATCGGCAAGAGGATTGGCTATGGTCGAGGCAAGAACCAGGCTGAGCCCGACGGAAACCAGCAGCGCCACGACGAACATCTGCAACACGCGCTCGCGCTCACCACGCACCAGCGCGTCGATTTCTCCGATGGGAGAGGCCAGGGCCACCACTCCGATGACCTGTCCGTTGTGAAGAATCGGGGCTGCCGCCGAGAAGACCGTACCCCCCCTGGTATCTACGGCAGTATCAACTGTTGCTCCGGCGCCAAGGG
This sequence comes from Phaeobacter sp. SYSU ZJ3003, assembly GCF_041300735.1. NCBI lineage: Bacteria > Pseudomonadati > Pseudomonadota > Alphaproteobacteria > Rhodobacterales > Roseobacteraceae > Phaeobacter > Phaeobacter sp. SYSU ZJ3003. Next base: position 6,226 of record NZ_PXNU01000032.1, read on the forward strand.
TGTGCTCCGCCAACCGGCCCAATTGCGCCTCGAGCGTAAGCCCCGCATCGGCGGTGTTTTCCCCGGATTTGAACACACTGCCCGCCGCCGACCACAGCGCCGACAGCCCGTCGGAGATCAGAGTTTTACCCTTTTGATTTTCATTCAGAGCATTCAACGCATCCGAGCGCGCAACGCCTGTGACGCTGGCGATCAGGGTGCCACTAGCATCGAATACCATGGCTTCGACCCCGCCCCGCAGGCTGATGCCGGACAGGGTGCCCTCGGCATCGATGCCGTCACCGGTGGCAAAGCTGACGCCGCCCACCGCAGGCAATTCAGCTTCGAACACATTTGCGATCAGGGTTGCTTCGGACACTAGCGCGCCCGCCTTTTGGCGAACCAGGCTCTGCCGCGAGGAGTTAAGGTAGAGAATCCCAGCGACAAGGATGATCAGTGCGATCAGGTTGAAGGTGATGATTTTCCGTGTCAAAGGCGAGCCTTTGAGCGAAAATACCCCGCGGCTGGCCCGGCGCACCTGCATCTCTTCCGTCACCGTTTGCTCTGGAGCGACCCAATCGTCGCCCAGAACCACATCCTCACCGGATGGTGGCGGTGTGCTGCCGGTATCGCGCATATCCCCCTGCCTCCCCAAACCGGATCTGACTCTTACTCTTCGTTGTAGCGGTAACCGATCCCATACAGCGTCTCGATCGCCGCAAAGTCGGAATCCGCGCTGCGCATCTTTTTGCGCAGGCGTTTGATGTGGCTATCGATGGTGCGGTCATCCACATAGACCTGATCGTCATAGGCCACATCCATCAGCTGATCGCGGCTTTTGACGAAACCGGGCCGCTGGGCCAGCGCCTGCAGCAGGAGGAACTCTGTCACGGTGAGCGAGACATCCTTGCCCTTCCAGCTGACCGCATGACGCAGCGGGTCCATACGTAGGTTGCCGCGCTCCATGACCTTGGTCTCTGTAACCGCAGCGCCTTCTACCGCGTCGCCGTTGATTGCTTCCTGGCGCCGCAGCAGGGCACGGATGCGTTCGACCAGCAGGCGTTGCGAAAACGGTTTCTTGACGTAGTCATCCGCCCCCATGCGCAGACCGAGAACTTCGTCGATCTCATCGTCCTTGGAGGTGAGGAAGATCACCGGCATCTGCGATTTCTGCCGCAGACGCTGCAGCAGATCCATGCCGTCCATGCGCGGCATCTTGATGTCCAGCACGGCCATATCCGGAAGCTTCTTGTTAAAAGCATCCAGGGCGGCCTGACCGTCGTTGTAGGTTTCGACCTCGAACCCTTCTGCCTCCAGCGTCATAGCCACCGAAGTCAGGATGTTTCTGTCGTCGTCCACCAAAGCAATCTTTGACATTGAATGCGCCCCTAAATCACTGCTCAGCTTTTCGCTTTTTACATTCCTTAATCGCCCTTCTCAGGCTGCGAATCAATCCCCATTGGCGAATCACGGCACCTTTGGGCCGCAATTAAGGCAAAAATGTCTTAGCACTCACTGAAGAAAGCGCTTCCTTTTGGCGACAAAAAAAATGGTTGCGCTAAACGTTCACTTGATGGCGCTAACTGCGCCAAAGCGTCCTGTTCACCGTGTAAAACGTCATGTTAAGACCCGGCTCACCGGTGTCGCTACCGGTGAATTGCCCCACGGCGCGGCTTTAGATGTATGCGGCTTCAAGCAGCCGCCACAGGAGAAAGAACACATGGCATCAGGACGGGTGAACCCACAATTCCGCCTCGAAGATCAAGGTATCGAGGGTCTGGGCAATGTCCATTACAACCTGATGGAGCCCGCGCTGATCGAAGCGGCGCTGAAACGGGATGAAGGCACACTGGGCAACGGCGGCGCCTTTCTCCTGACCACCGGCAAATTCACCGGTCGCTCCCCCAAGGACAAGCACGTGGTCAAGACCGGAGCGGTTGCAGACACCATCTGGTGGGAAAACAACGCCGAGATGAGCCCCGAAGGTTTCGACGCGCTTTATGCCGACATGCTGGAGCACATGAAGGGTCGCGACTACTTCGTGCAGGATCTGGTTGGCGGTGCGGACCCCGCCCACGCGATCAACGTGCGCATGGTGACCGAACTTGCCTGGCACAGCCTGTTCATCCGCCACCTGCTGCGCCGTCCGGACCGCGAGGATCTGGACGAGTTCATGGCAGATTTCACCATCATCAACTGCCCCAGCTTCCAGGCTGACCCGGCCAAGCACAACTGCCGCAGCGAAACCGTGATCGCGCTGAACTTCGACAAGAAGCTGATCCTGATCGGCGGCACCGAATACGCGGGCGAGAACAAGAAATCGGTCTTCACCCTGCTGAACTACCTGCTGCCGGAAAAAGGCATCATGCCGATGCACTGCTCGGCCAACCACGCCAAGGGCAACCCGGTCGACGCCGCCGTGTTCTTTGGCCTGTCCGGCACCGGCAAGACCACCCTGTCCGCCGACCCCGACCGCGTGCTGATCGGTGATGACGAACATGGCTGGGCCGACAACGGCACCTTCAATTTCGAAGGTGGCTGCTATGCCAAGACCATCAACCTGAACCCCGAGGCGGAGCCGGAAATCTACGCCACCACCTCCAAGTTCGGCACCGTGATCGAAAACATGGTCTTCGACCCCGAGACCTTTGAGCTCGACTTTGACGACGACAGCCTGACCGCCAACATGCGCTGCGCCTACCCGCTGGAGTATATCTCCAACGCGTCTGACACCGCGCGTGGCGGTCACCCCAAGAACATCATCATGCTGACCTGCGATGCCTTCGGTGTGCTGCCTCCGATCGCGCGGCTGACCCCGGCGCAGGCGATGTATCACTTCCTGTCGGGCTTCACCTCCAAGGTGGCCGGAACCGAGCGCGGCGTGACCGAGCCGGAGCCGACCTTCTCCACCTGCTTTGGCGCGCCCTTCATGCCGCGCCGCCCCGAGGTCTACGGCAACCTGCTGCGTGACAAGATCGCCCAGCATGGCGCAACCTGCTGGCTGGTGAACACCGGCTGGACCGGTGGTGCCTATGGCATCGGTTCGCGGATGCCGATCAAGGCGACCCGCGGCCTGCTGACTGCCGCGCTGGACGGCTCGCTGGCAGAGGTCGAGTTCCGCAAGGACTCCAACTTCGGCTTTGACGTGCCGGTCGCCGTGCCCGGCGTTGCAGAAGTTCTGCTGGACCCGCGCCGCACTTGGGACGATCAGGACGCCTACGACAAGCAGGCCGCCAAACTGGTTCAGATGTTCGCAGACAACTTCGAACAGTATCTGCCCTACATCGACGAAGATGTGAAAGCCGCCGCAATCGGCTAAACTCTTCGTCAGATCAAACGAAAAACCCGGCCAGTGGCCGGGTTTTTTGTTTCATGAGAGATCCGGTATCCTGATCAGCCCTGCGAAATGCGTCCTTCGACCATGTCGCGGACCTTCACCGCATAGCGATCCGTCATGCCCGATACGAAATCGCCCAAAGAATGCAGCGCGGTATACTCATCCGTTACCCCGCGCAGGTCCAGATCGACGGCCCGGATCAGTTTCGCCCAATAGCCATGCCGCGCCTTCAATGCCTCGACGTCCCAGCTGCAGGCCTTCAGATCCTCATAGAGCCCGCTGAAGTGATTCAGCAGCCCATGCAGCACCTGACGGCCGGAAATCTCCAGCTCGGTCTTGCGCCGCGCGGTAAAGATGCGGGCGTTCGAGATCTCTTTCAGCTTGGCAAAGGCGTCCGCCTTGGTGGACACCTCCATCAGCCCGTCGCTGAACTCCCCCATCATGATGGCATCATAGTTGGCCATGAAGGCCTCGACCGCGCTTTCGATGGCGGCCCCGATGGCCATGGCCCGCAGCAATCCGACACGGTCCCGCAGGGGCATAGCGGCATCTTCGGGATGGTTCGCCTTGCCGGTGATATCTTCCAGAATGCCCGCCACCAGATCGCTGTCCAGATCGCCCACCGTGGCGGCATCCTCGATATCCAGAATGCGATAGCAGATGTCATCCGCCGCCTCGACGAGGAAGGCAAGCGGATGGCGCCGCCAGACCTGCGCCGCTCCCGTGCCGTCCGAGGGCAGGCCCAGCGCCGTTGCAGCCTCGGCGAATAGATTGCGTTCAGACTGGAAGACGCCGAATTTCTTAAGGCCCACGTAGTTCCCCGAGGACAGCGCCTTGGCCTCTGCCGTGCAAGGGTATTTGGAAAAGGCCCCAAGGGTCGCATAGGACAGGCGCATACCGCCTTCGCGCTGGCCCATCTCCAGCCGAGCAACGATGCGAAAGCCTTGCGCGTTGCCTTCAAAGGCCTCGAATTCGGGACGCACCTCGACAGGCACAGCAGCGGCAAGGCCGGTACCGCTGGCAAACTCGCGCGCAAACCATTCGCCGATACTGTCCTCGCCGGAATGACCAAAGGGCGGATTGCCGATGTCATGCACCAAACAGGCCGCCTGCACCACGCCTGCCATCACATGCTGCTGCCCTTCGGCCAGACTGCCGCGTTCAACCAGTTTCTGCCCCACCTGAATGCCAAGGGAGCGCCCCACGCTGGAGGTTTCCATGCTGTGGATCATCCGGTGATGCACGTGGTCATGGGAATGCAGCGGATGCACCTGCGTCTTTTGCGCAAGACGGCGAAACGGTTCGGAAAACAGGATCCGGTCGTAATCCTGCAAATAGGCGGGGCGGCCCGGCTTTTCCTCAAAATCGGGTCGGCACAAACGCCCCGGGTTCAACAACCTGTCCCATTCCATCGCCATGTGCTGCGCTCCTGCCCTGTGCCTCTTTGGCATGGGTTAAACGGAAACTGGTGCGGAAATGCAATCACCTCAGCGCGGAGAGATACCCGTCTTCTCCAGCTTGTGCTCGGGCTCCACGTGGATGTTCACCTTTGCCTCTGGCAACTCGGCCCGGATCGCGTCCTCTACCCGGTCACAGATGTCATGGGCCGCACGCACCGTCATCATGCCCGCAACCACCATATGAAATTCCACGAACAAAGCTGTGCCCGCCCGGCGCGTCTTTAGCCCGTGCACCTGCAGGGCACCTTCTGCAGAGCGGTGGATGATTTCCTCGATCTCCTCCCGCTCGTCCGGCGGAGCAGCCGAATCCATCAAGCCGTTGACCGAGGACGCCACCACTCCATAGCCCTCGCGCAGGATGTTAACCGCCACGATCAGCGCCAGCGCCGGATCCAGCCAGCTCCACCCTGTCCACAGTGCCAGACCAAGGCCGAACAGAACCCCAACCGACGTCCAGACATCACTCATCAGGTGACGCCCGCCCGCCACCAGAGCCGGAGACCGCAACGCCCCGCCCCGCCCGATCAGCAGGCGCGCCCAGAGCAGGTTGGCCACCATCGCGACAGCGTTGATCCAAAGACCTGCCATTCCCCAATCGGCTGGCGCGATAGGCCGCATTAATGCATAGATCGACTGCTCAAGGATCAGGAAGGCAGCGATGATGATCATGATGCCTTCGGCAACGGCCGAAAAATATTCCGCCTTGTGGTGCCCGAACGGGTGGCCCGCATCCGCAGGACGGCTTGCATAGCGCACCGCGAGCCACGCCAGGAATGCCCCGCCCACATTCACCAGGGACTCAAGAGCATCGGAAAATAGCGCAATGGACCCGGTGACCCACCAGGCGACAAGCTTGAGCGCCAGAACAATCAAGGAGATCGCGATGGATCCAAGCGCAAGCTGGCTTGCATTCAGACGGTTGCCCATGTCGGTCTTCCTGCCCCTGCTCGTAGTCTTCAGGCCCGGATCTGTCTAATCAACGGATACTGATCACAGCATCAGCGCGCGGCGGAGCAAATTCAACCCCGCAACCAGCAGGACGAACAGCGTCAGACGGCGGAAGGCAACCTGATCGATACGATCATGCAGACGTCCGCCGATCCACATGCCCATCACCGCAGGCAGGATCAGTGCCACCGAAAACGGCGCGGTTTCAGCCCGCATGACACCCGAGCCGATGTGCCCCGCCAACAGGGCGACCGCCCCCATGCCGTAGATCACACCCTGCACACGGATTTGCTCGTTCTTTTCCGTGCCAAGGGCGGTCAGATAGGCCACCGTCGGCGGCCCCCAGATGCCCGACATGCCGCCGATCAGCCCGGCAAAGCCGCCCACCAGCACTTCGGACCGGGGCGTGGGCCTAGCGAGTGTCAGCTGCTTGCCCATCAGCTGTGTCAGGGCGAACAGGGACACCGGCACGCCGATGATCAGCAGCATCACCTGCTGCGGCAGAACCCGCACCAGCTGGGCACTGGTCAGAAGAAACACCAGCCCCACCAGAAGGAACAGCCGGAAGCGTTTCAAGGACTGAACCGCTGCGGCAAAGCCGTGCCGAAAGGCCTGCATTCCGTTGGTCACAACCGTCGGCAGGATCAGCCCCGCCAAGGCGATTTCCGGCGGCATGAACATGCTGAGACCAGAGACGAGAATCATCGGCATGGCAAAACCAACCATCCCTTTGACCGTGCCCGCGACCAGCGCAACAGCAAAGGCCGCCGACAGTTCAGACGGTGTGAAAGCGGAAAAAAGACTTGTCATGCCTCTTCATAGCGATAGGTCCAGACCGCTGCAGCAGCAAAATAAACACGAAACTTTTGGTCGATATGCCGCATCGCGGCGTATTTTTATTGCGCTGCACCTGCGAAATGTTTACCACCAAGCGACCGAAGAAGGATGTGACTCATGGCCCACGACGGACAGGACTTGCAAATGAAGCAGATTGTACTCCCCGACCTTTTGACGCTGACCGCAGCGACGCTTGGCCCGCTTGACCAACTGCTGGAGACTGCCCGCGGCGCGGTCCGCGATCTGGTCACAGCCGATGGCCGCGTTTCCGGCGCACTGGTAGAGCAGCACCAGACTGCGGCCCACGGGCTGTCCTGGCTTGCCACCTATGTCTACAGCCTGCGCCAGATGCAGAACTGGGCCGAGCGGATGCAATCCGAGGGCAAGTTCAACGAAATGGAGCAGCTGATCCACCAGATCGCCTTTGGCGAATACCTGGCGCAGATGCGCGGCGGCATCCAGATGAACCAGGGTGAGATCATCCGCCTGAACGATCTGGGACTGGACGCCTCGGCCCAAAGCCTGCTGGACAGCGCAGAAATCACCACCCTGTGCCAGGCTGGCAACTCCGCTGCCGCCCGCACCCGTCTGGTCGAACTGATGCAGGAGCAGGCTGGGTCTGTCATGTTCGGCGCCTCGGGCCTTGATGAAGAACTGGAGATGATCCGCGACCAGTTCCGTCGCTACGCGCTGGAAAAGGTCGAGCCCTTTGCTCACGAATGGCACCTCAAGGATGAGCTGATCCCGATCGAGATTATCAACGAGTTGGCCGAGATGGGCGTCTTTGGCCTGACCATCCCTGAGGAATTTGGTGGCTTCGGACTGTCCAAGGCGTCGATGTGCGTGGTCTCCGAAGAACTGTCGCGCGGTTATATCGGCGTCGGCAGCCTTGGCACCCGCTCTGAAATCGCGGCCGAGCTGATCATCGCCGGCGGCACGGATGAGCAGAAAGCGAACTGGCTGCCCAAGATCGCCAGCGCCGAAATCCTGCCCACGGCCGTCTTTACCGAGCCGAACACCGGGTCGGACCTTGGCTCGCTGCGCACCCGAGCGGTGAAGAACGCCGATGGCGATTACGAGGTTACCGGCAACAAGACCTGGATCACCCATGCGGCCCGGACCCATGTGATGACCCTGCTGGCACGCACCAACCCCGACACCACCGATCACCGCGGTTTGTCGATGTTCCTGGCGGAAAAAACGCCCGGCACTGATGAGAACCCCTTCCCGACCGAAGGCATGACCGGCGGTGAAATCGAGGTTCTGGGCTATCGTGGCATGAAGGAATACGAGCTTGGCTTTGACGGGTTCAAGGTCAAGGGTGAGAACCTTCTGGGCGGCGAAGAGGGCAAAGGCTTCAAACAGCTGATGGAGACCTTTGAAAGCGCCCGTATCCAGACCGCAGCCCGCGCCATCGGCGTGGCACAATCGGCACTGGATATCGCCATGCAATACGCGCAGGACCGCAAGCAGTTCGGCAAATCCCTGATCAACTTCCCACGGGTGTCGTCGAAACTGGCGATGATGGCGGTTGAGATCATGGTCGCACGCCAGCTGACCTATTTCTCGGCTTGGGAAAAGGACAACGGCCACCGCTGCGACCTTGAGGCCGGCATGGCCAAACTGCTGGGCGCCCGTGTTGCCTGGGCGGCGGCCGACAACGGTCTGCAGATCCACGGCGGCAACGGCTTTGCGCTGGAGTACAAGATCTCCCGCGTGCTGTGCGACGCCCGGATCCTGAACATCTTCGAAGGGGCCGCCGAAATTCAGGCGCAGGTCATCGCCCGCCGACTGCTGGCCTGACCCCCTTCACACCTATCACTCCCCGGGGACATCCCCGACTGGCCCGGCCTTGTGCCGGGCCTCTTTTTTATTGAGGTAACGGCTCCCGGCAGACGGTGTTCCTTTGGATCACCGCCGCATGGCTCCCATGAAGTGAACCACTTGGTTACCGGTCGGCGCTGGTGTCCCACGGCAATCTGTCCTACCACGCGACGAACCTAATCCCCCGTCGGTTGAAGACCCGCAAAAATTGACCGCGGATTGCTGCTCTGATTGAATACGAAGAAGGCTGCCCTATGCCCGTTTCCCATTTCACAAAAATGATTTCGTGGCCCGCCCGTCTGGCACCGGTCCTATTAGTCGCTCTGACCGCCTGCGCCGGGGACGAAACCCTGTCGGCCTATGGCGCGGCAGGCAAGACATGGCGGCTGAGCCAGATTGATGGCGCGCCCTTCAGCGCCTCCGCGACGCTGGAATTCCCCGCCCCCGGCAAGATCGCGGGGCAGGCGCCCTGCAACGCCTATCGCGCCGAAGCCACCGCGCCCTACCCCTGGTTTGATACCACGGGCCTTTCATCGACCCGCAAGGTCTGCCCCGAATTGCTGGAAGAAACCCGTTTCCTGGAGGCGCTGCAAACCATGGGCGAGGCCGAAGTCACCGGCGACGTGCTGATCCTACGCAATGGGTCGGGGCGCGAGATGCTGTTCAAGGCCGACGGCTGATCAGATCCACCAGCCGCCCGCGCGCCTCGGGCAGCGGGCGGTTGCCCAAAGCGCGGGCCAGATGGCTTTCGAGGAAATAACCAGTGGTGCGCAGGGCAATCGCGATCTCGGGATCCTCTGCCGCCCCCTGCCCCAAAAGCACCGGTGGCAGCGGCAACAAACGGTCTGCCCAGTCCCCTGCCCCCGCCGCCGACACCGCGCGCCCGGTTTTGGGGGAGACATAGACCAGCCCCTCCTCTGCCCCGGTGACAGCGCAGGCCGTCAGATCCAGGCCAAAGCCCATCTCCTCCAGTAGCGCCACCTCCCAATGCAGATAGGCCAGCGGCCAGAGGTCTTCTTGCTCCAGAAGGTCCAAGAGTTGTTCCGTGCGCGCGTATAGCGCCGGGTAGGCTTCGCGTTCCGGCAGGCAAAAGGACAAAAGCGCTGTCACCGCATTGAGGCCCGCAAGCGCCAAACGCCCGGAAAGGGCCGCCGCCGCCCGGCTGCGCAGGGGCTCCGCCTGATAGCTGCCCAGATGCTCTTCGAGGCGCGCACGCCACGTCAGATCGAGCTGCGCCCCCGGTTGCAGGATCGGCGCCATCCGCCGCCCGGCGCCACCACGCACGACCCCGGCATGGCGCCCGTGCCCTTCGGTAAAGACATCGATGATGGCAGCGCTCTCACCATGGCGGCGCACGGTCAGCAATATACCGTGGTCACGCCAGTCCATCGCCTACTCCAGCCCCGGTTCATCCAGCAGGTGACGACCCTGCCGGTCCTCGACCTCGATCACCCAGAGGTCAGGGTCAAACTCGCCCTGCCGCCGGACCGAGGAATCGACATCAGTCTCTGGCCCTTCGGCCAGCAGAACCCACTTACGGTCACCGCTCATCAGATCGTAAGAGCGGTGAAAGGCCTGCGCCTGCCCATCAAGTGTGTTCAGCTTGACCAGAACCGCGCCGGCGGTGTCATCGCCATGCGCGGTCACAAAGGCCGGAATGTCAGAAAACCGGAGCCGGGCAAGATAGGCATCGACCCAAAAGCGCGCGGTCAGACGGCTCATGCGTTTCCGTCTTTGAAATCAAGTCCCATCTCCGAATAGCGTTCGGATTCTTCAAGCCAGTTCGGGCGGACCTTGACCTGCAGGAACAGATGCACCTTGCGGTCCAGGAACTCCTCCAACTCGGCGCGGGCGGCCTGACTGACGGCCTTGATGGTTTCGCCGCGCTTGCCCAGAACGATGCCCTTGTGACCATCGCGGACCACATAAATGATCTGGTCGATCTTGGCGGAGCCATCCTTGCGCTCTTCCCAGTTCTCGGTCTCGACGGTCAACTGGTAGGGCAGTTCCTGGTGCAGGCGGAGCGTCAGCTTCTCGCGGGTCATTTCTGCCGCGATCATGCGCATGGGCAGATCAGCGATCTGATCCTCAGGGTAAAGCCACGGCCCCTCGGGGACCTGCTCTGCCAGCCAGTGACGCAGATCCTCGACCCCGTGGCCGCGTTCGGCGGAAATCAGGAAGGTTTCGGAGAATTCATAGGCGTCGTTCAGCTTCTTGGTCAGCGCCAGGAGGTCCTCGGCCTGCACCTTGTCGATCTTGTTGATCGCCAGCGCCACTGTGCGGCCCTTGCCGATGTCGGCCAGCCCTTCAAGGATGCGCTCCACGCCTTCGGTAACGCCGCGATGGGCCTCGATCAGCAACACCACGACATCCGCATCCGCAGCGCCGCCCCAGGCGGCCGCTACCATGGCGCGGTCCAGACGGCGGCGCGGTTTGAACAGGCCGGGCGTGTCGACAAACACCAGCTGGCTGTCGCCCTCCATCGCCACGCCCCGGATCCGAGCGCGGGTGGTCTGTACCTTGTGAGTCACGATCGAGACCTTGGCCCCCACCATGCGGTTCAAAAGGGTGGATTTGCCTGCGTTCGGCTCTCCGATCAGGGCAATGAACCCGGCGCGTGTGGTCATGTGTCTTGCTCCAATCGTGTCAAAAGCGCCTTGGCAGCGGCCTGTTCAGCCTGCCGTTTCGACCCGGCGCTGGCCTGTTCCTCAGTCCCGTCATCCAGTCGGACCGCGATGGTAAAGATCGGCTGGTGATCCGGGCCTTCGCGGGCAACCTGCACATAGGCCGGCGGGTTCTGGCGGCGCGCCTGCACATATTCCTGCAAAGCGGTCTTCGGGTCGCGGGCGTCGTCCTCGACCTTGCCGATACGCGATCCCCACAGCCGCAGGATCATCTCCTGCGCTGCCTCGAACCCGGCGTCCTTGTAGACGGCGGCGATTACCGCCTCCATCGCATCGCCCAGCAGGGCCTCCTTGCGGCGCCCGCCGGACATCATTTCAGACCGGCCCAGTTTCAGCACCGAGCCAAGGTCGATCTCGCGGGCGACATCGGCGCAGGCTTCCTTGCGCACCAGCGCGTTAAAGCGCGGCGCGAGCTGGCCTTCGGTCGCGGTCTTGTCATGTTCCAACAGCGCGGTGGACATCACGAGGCCCAGCACCCTATCGCCGAGAAATTCCAGCCTCTGGTTGTCCTTGCGGTTCGGCGAAGACACCGAAGCATGGGTCAGCGCGCGCAGCAAAAGTTCGGGCCGGGCAAAGCTGTGCCCGATCCGATCCTCAAATGCCCGCATGTCTTTAGACAGTTTCACTCGATCCCCTTGAAGAAACGATCACCACGCCAGGTCCAGAAATACAGCATCGAGCGCCCGGCAGAAGAGAACATGATGCGATCCGCGCGCCCGATCAGGTTTTCAAACGGTACGAAGCCGACACCTCCGGCAGATTGCGGCAGGCGGCTATCGCTGGAATTGTCGCGGTTGTCGCCCATGAAGAAATAATGGCCTTCGGGCACCTGATAAACGCCCGTGTGATCCATGCCCTGATTGGCGATATTCAGGATTACATGCTCCACCCCACCCGGCAAGGTTTCGATCTGCCGTGATTTGGCACAGGTCGCGCCCTCACCCACCGGTGCGTTCTCGCAGCGCGGGTAAGAGCCGATCGGCCCCTGACGCTCCATCAGCTCCTCGAAATCGCCTGCGTCCTGCAGCGCGACAGCAGTGCCATTGATCTGCAGAACGCCATTGGTCACCTGAATACGGTCGCCGGGCAGGCCGATCAGTCGCTTGATGAAATCGGTGCCCGTCACCGGATGCCGGAAGACGACGACATCACCGCGCTCGGGCTCGCTCCCCAGAATGCGGGTGTTTTCCCCGTCCAGAAAGCCGCAGATGTCACTGGCATCGACGTCGATCCCGATACTGCCCAGCCGTACGCTGGGGCAGGAAGCATAGGAATAGCCATAGGCCATCTTGTTTACGAACAGGAAATCACCAATCAGCAGCGTTTCCTTCATCGAACCCGAAGGGATCCAGAACGGCTGAAAGAACAACGTCCGGAACACGCCGGCAATCAGCAGCGCGTAGACAATGGTCTTTATCGTCTCAAGGATCGAGTGTCCGGCATGGGATTTGGCCGTCATCAGGCTCTCCGGTGTTGTAGGTTGGGTCGGGGGCTACATGCGGCCCGGCTGGGTCTAAGTCAAGCATCCCCGCCGGATTCCCCCGCTGCGTCAGCAAAGGGTCGCGCTTCGATCATCACGATGGCCTGCGCCCAAGGGTGATCATCGGTCAGGGTGACATGGATATGCGCCTCGTGGCCCGGCGGGGTCATCTTGGCGAGTCTGTCCGCAGCCCAGCCGGTCACATGCATGACGGGCTGGCCGGTGCGCAGGTTGCTGACGGACATGTCTTTCCAGGCGATGCCCATGCGCAGCCCGGTTCCCAGCGCCTTGGAACACGCCTCCTTGGCCGCCCATCGTTTTGCATAGGTGCCCGCCACATCGCGGCGACGCTCGGACTTGCGCTGTTCGACCTCGGTAAAGACCCGGTTGCGGAACCGGTCGCCAAAACGGTCCAGCGTGCGCTGGATGCGGTCAATGTTGGCCAGATCGGTCCCGATGCCAAGGATCATGAAGCACCCATGGCGGTCAGTCCCGCCCTTCTTTCTTGCGGATCGCAGTCAGCTGGGATTTCGCACCCATGCCGGTAAAGAACCGCACGAGCACAAGCCCCAGCGCCGCCTGCAGCAGCGCTCCCCCAAACAGGACACTGGCTCCAACCGGATCGCTCATCATCTGGCGCAGCGGCGGCATGATGAGGCTGAGAAGCACCACGAAGATCAGGCTCAGCCCAAGGATCATCAGCGCCGCAGCCTTTGCAAACCGCCACAGGACGGCGCTTTCCGGCACCGCACGTTCTGCCTTGGCATATCGTTGCCCTTCGACCATCGCCGCAACGATGGCAGGAATGATGCTCATCCCGCCATTGGCAATGTTATGACCCAAAAGGACCTGCACGGCATAGACAACCGCGATCACCCCTAGAGCCGTAGCCACATAGACCAGCGTAAAGCGTTTGAGGTTCATGCCTCCGCCCCGCTGCGCGCGGCATCCATCCGGCGGCGCATTTCCGCGATGGCTGCAGGCAGCCCCACGAACAGGGCTTCGCCGATCAGGAAATGACCGATGTTCAGCTCCATGACCTGCGGCAAGGCGGCGATGGGACCAACGCTGTCGTAGGTCAGACCGTGTCCGACGTGGACCTCCAACCCCAGCTCATGCGCATAGGCGGCCATTTCGGTGATCTTGGCCAGTTCGGCGTCGCGCTCATCCCAGCGACCTTCGGCCCAGGCATCCGCATAGGCACCTGCGTGCAATTCGATCACCGGCGCGCCGATGCGGTGGCTGGCTTCGACCTGGGCCTTGTCAGCCGCGATGAACATCGACACCCGGCTGCCCGCCTCGCGCAGGGGGGTGATGTATTCTGCCAGCGAATTGTCATTCCCGGCCACGTCCAGCCCGCCCTCGGTGGTGCGCTCTTCGCGCTTCTCCGGCACCAGGCAAACCGCATGGGGCTTGTGACGCAGGGCGATGGCCTGCATTTCTTCAGTGGCAGCCATTTCAAAATTCAGCGGCGCCTGCAGCACCTGCATCATGCCTTCGATGTCGCTGTCGATGATATGGCGGCGGTCTTCGCGCAGGTGTGCAGTGATCCCGTCGGCGCCTGCGTTCTGCGCCAGCAGAGCGGCGCGCACCGGATCCGGGTTGTCACCGCCGCGGGCGTTGCGCACGGTGGCCACGTGGTCGATGTTGACGCCCAGCCTCAACCTGTTCTGTGCCTTGTTCTCTGCCATGGTCCTCGGTCCTGAAAGGAATGTCCTGCGCCAGAGACTAGACAGGCAAACTCTGGGGGCAACCCCGATTTTCCATCCTGTTTCGGGAAACCACGGCGGTCTAATCCGCGCGGCGTTTAACACGCGCACCCAGCGATGACTTGAGGCTGGTTTTCAACCCCTTCTTCGCCGGAGGTTCTGTGCTTTCCGCGACTTCCAGCGCGGCGCGGCGTTTGATCTCTTCAAACTTGGCCTTGATCTTGGCCCGGCGGCGCTGCTGGTAGGCCCGGATCAGCGGCAGGCTGACCATATAGCAAACCGTGGCGCAGATGATGCCCGGAATGATGCCGCCGATCATATAGGGATAGAACACCTCGTTGTAGAACACCTGCAACCCGTGCCAATCCGCCGGGCGGTCACTGTAGAGGGCAAAGAGGTTGTTCTTCAGATCGTCACCGGCAGCGAAAAATTTGCCCACCAGAGACTTGTCCACTTCCTCGTCAAAATGGGTGCCCAGCAGCCAGTGGCCGGTCTGCAGCGAGGCCACCCCGATCGGCACATAGGTCAGAGGGTTGCCGAAGAAGGTCGAGCTGAGCGCCGCAAGGATATTGCCATTCATCACCCGCGCGATGATCGCCGCCACAACGAAATGCATCCCGTAGAACGGTGTGAAGGTGGTAAAGACCCCAGCCCAGATGCCGCGGGCAATGCGTTCAGGCGAATCGGGAAGCCTGCGGACGCGGTGCTTGACGTAGTGAAACGCCCGGGTCCAACCGCCCCGAGGCCAGAAAAAATCCGCAACCGCACGAAGGGGCGGACGTCTGTCCCGGCGCCTGAATACCAACGGTCTGCGTCCTTCCCGGTTCCAGCCGAACCATTATCCCGGAATTGTGTGCTTTACCGGTTTTTCCCTGAACCGCACCACTTCGGCGACATGACTTTCCGCCTCCAACGTCAACATGAGGGAATGGAGCTGTTCCACATCCCGTAGCTCGACATTGATCATAAGCCGGTAAAAGTCTGGTTTCCGATCTACAAATTCCAGGTCCGAAATATTGGCCTTCTTCTCACCAATCAATGTACAAATCCGCCCCAGCACGCCTGCATCGTTGCCGACGATCATCTCAAGCGTGGTGTTGTAGACGGCCGGGTGGGTGCCGCTATGCCAATGCACATCGACCCAGCGCTCCGGCTGCTCTTCGAATTCGCCCAGCCGGTCACAATCGGCAGCATGCACGACTACGCCTTGGCCGCGGTAGGTGATGCCAATGATCCGCTCCCCAGGCAGAGGCTGGCAGCATGGCGCGCGTTCAAAGCTTTGCCCCGGCTCCAGACCGATCACCGCGCGGCGTGGCGAAATTTCCTCGCTCTCGTGGGCGGTCAGCTCAGGGTAGACCGCCTGAACAACATCATGGGCCACGATCTCTGCCGCGCCCAGACGGGCAAGCAGTTCATCGACAGTACCGACGCGCAGCGCCCGGGCCGCTGTTTCCAGCGCCTTGTCTGTTGCCTTGCGGTTCACATGCTCAAAGGCCGAGCGCGCCAATTCATGCCCAAGCTTGACGAAGCGCGCCCGGTCCGCTTCGCGCAACGAGCGGCGGATGGCGGTGCGAGCCTTGCCAGTGGTGGCGATTTCCAGCCAGCTGACCTGCGGCGTTTGTCCCTCGGCGGTGATCACCTCGACCGACTGGCCATTGCGCAGCCGCGACCACAGCGGCACCCGGATGCCATCCACCTTGGCGCCAACGCAGGCATGGCCGATACGAGTGTGGATTGCATAAGCGAAGTCGATCGGCGTCGCGCCCTTGGGCAGCTTGATCACGTCCCCCTTGGGGGTGAAGCAGAAGACCTGGTCGGAATACATCTCCAGCTTGACGGCTTCGAGGAATTCATCGTGATCCTCCTCGGCGTCGAACTGTTCGGTGAGAGAGGAAATCCATTTCGCCGGATCCACCGCAAATGGGTTTTCCGAGCGCACGCCATCGCGATAGGACCAATGCGCGGCAACGCCGGTTTCGGCCACATCGTGCATCTGGCGGGTGCGGATCTGCACCTCGACACGCTTGCCGTCACGGCCAGACACCGTGGTGTGGATCGAACGATACCCGTTGGATTTCGGCTGACTGATGTAATCCTTGAACCGGCCCGGAACCGCCCGCCAGCGCTGGTGGATGGCGCCCAGCGCGCGATAGCTGTCTTCCTCGGACTGGGTAATCACACGGAAACCGTAGATATCGGAGAGGCGCGAGAATCCCTGATCCTTGGCCTGCATCTTGCGCCAGATCGAATAAGGCTTCTTGGCGCGGCCAAAGACTTCGGCTTCGATCCCGGCCTTTTCCAACTCGGCGCGCATATCGCCGGTGATCCGGTGGATCACATCGCCGGTTTCCCGCTGCAATGTCACGAAACGGCGGATGATCGACTGGCGGCCCTCGGGGTTCAGCACCCGAAACGCCAGATCCTCAAGCTCCTCACGCATCCACTGCATGCCCATGCGCCCGGCCAGAGGCGCGTAGATATCCATGGTTTCGCGGGCTTTCTGCGCCTGTTTTTCCGGGCGCATCGCCTTGATCGTGCGCATATTGTGCAACCGGTCAGCCAGCTTCACCAGGATCACCCGCAGATCCTTGGACATCGCCATGAACAGCTTGCGGAAGTTTTCCGCCTGCTTGGTTTCCCGGCTCGACAGTTGCAGGTTGGTCAGCTTGGTGACCCCATCAACCAGCATGGCCACCTCATCGCCAAATCGGCGGGCAACCTCGTCATAAGACGCTTTGGTATCTTCGATGGTGTCGTGCAGCAGCGCGGTGATGATGGTCGCATCATCAAGGCGCTGCTCGGTCAGGATCGCTGCGACGGCCACCGGATGGGTGAAATAGGGTTCACCCGAGTGGCGGAACTGGCCTTTGTGCATCTCTTCGCCAAAGGCATAGGCTTCGGCGATGCGATCCGCGTTTGTCTTGGGGTTATAGTTGCGGACCAGAGCAATCAGATCTCCGGCGGAAATTTCAGCAGAAGTCATATCCGGTCCGCAGCCTCAGGTAGCAATCTCTGCGCCGCTCAGCCCTGGCTCTGGGCCTCCATCAGCGCACGCAGCAGTTTTTCCTCAGACATATCGTCCTCGGAGGGTTTGTCGTTGTCGGCCCCCATCAGAAGCGCCATCGAATCCTCTTCGGGTTCGTCGACTTCGATCTGGGTCTGGTTGCTTTCGATCAGACGCTCACGCAGCTCGTCGGCGCTCTGGGTCTCTTCTGCGATCTCGCGCAGCGACACGACGGGGTTCTTGTCGTTGTCACGCTCCACGGTGATCGGGGCGCCTGCGGAAATCTCGCGGGCACGATGGGCCGCAAGCATTACCAGCTCAAACCGGTTGGGGACTTTGTCTACGCAATCTTCAACCGTCACGCGGGCCATGGGCGACTCTCCAAAATATTAGTGGGTCCGGAAGGGAGACTTCTACGCCCATATGTTTTTATTGACAAGCGAAGAAAACCCCGAAACGGGTCAATATATCGGGATAACGCTGTCGATATCTGCTTTTGGCAGGGCATCCCGCATCTGGGCGGCTGTTTTATGCAGCACAGGATGACACCAATCCGGCGCGATGTCGCACAGCGGCACCAGAACAAAGGCGCGGTCCTGCACCCGCGGATGCGGTAGAATCAGTTGGTCCGGCGTTGCCTTCATCTGCACTTCCAGCGGCAGATCGCGCCAGCGGACATATTCATCCTGATCCGGCAGGACACTGTCTCCTAACGAGATCAGATCGAGATCAAGCGTCCGCATACCCCAGCGCTCTCCGCGCTCGCGGGCATAATGCGCCTCGATCTCGTGCAGCCGGGTCAGCAGTGCCTGCGCAGAAAGGCTTGTTTCGATCTCAACGACAGCATTGGCATAGTCAGGCCCGGCCCCCGCAGGAAAACTGGGCGTCCTGAAAAACCGGGAAACCGCGCGCAAGGAAATTTCCGCACCGGGCAATTCCCCGACGGCCGCCGCAAGGGTGTCCTGCGGCAACAAATCGCGCAGGTTCAGGTTTCCTCCCAGTGCAATCAGTGATTTTGACCGGTTTTCGGTCATTTTGGCCTCGCTTCCGAAAATCCTTCCACTTGCGGCAGATGTCAAATAACTTACATTAAGTCCACCTGTTTCGCCGCTTTTTAGCATTCACTCACGGTACACTGGCGGAATAGTTATATCGGAAGGACAATTTTGATGTTTTACAAAGACGAACGGCTTGCGCTGTTCATCGATGGATCGAATCTATACGCAGCCGCCAAGGCATTGGGTTTTGACATCGATTACAAGCTTTTGCGGCAGGAATTCATGCGTCGCGGCAAGCTTCTGCGGGCCTTTTATTATACGGCACTGCTGGAAAATGACGAGTATTCTCCGATCCGTCCTCTGGTCGACTGGCTGCATTACAATGGCTTCACCATGGTTACTAAGCCAGCCAAGGAATACACTGACAGCATGGGCCGCCGGAAGGTCAAAGGAAACATGGATATCGAACTGACCGTCGATGCCATGGAGCTGGCGCCACGTGTGGACCATATCGTGCTGTTCTCAGGAGATGGCGACTTCCGCCCGCTGATCGCCAGCCTGCAGCGGCAGGGCGTTCGGGTATCGGTGGTCTCGACCATCCGCAGCCAGCCGCCGATGATCTCGGACGAACTGCGCCGTCAGGCCGACAATTTCATCGAGCTGGAAGAGCTCAAGGATGTGATTGGCCGCCCGCCGCGCGAATACCCGAACGAGCAGCGCACCCCCGCAGCGGCCCAGTCCTGACCTCTCACAGCTGAATATTGGGGCTGCACAGGCCTTCAGATATCAAAACAAAAGAAAGGCGCCCAACCACTCGGGGCGCCTTTCTTTGTATTCCGGTCCCTTGTCGGACAGAAACTGCAGGAAACACCGGCCGTTCTCGGCTCCCCCGCCCCCTTCTACCTTCGGGCTTTTATCCTCCGGCAGAACGGGCAGCAGGCGGTGGCCGCCCCAGCCCCTGCGGCAGCGCCGAGCCCGATGGCATATGAACGTTCAAAACCTTTTCAAGCGCGGCAATGGTCACCGGCTTTGACAAGTAGTCATCCATGCCCGCCGCAAGGCATTTATCCGCCTCCCCTTCCAGCGCATTGGCCGTGACGGCAATCACCGGCGTATGACCGCGCCCGTCCCGGGCTTCGGCCGCGCGCAGGGCGGCCGTCAGCTCAAACCCATCCATCGTCGGCATCTGGCAATCCGTCAGCACAAGGTCAAACTGACCGGTCTCCCAGGCCTCAAGGCATTCCTTGCCGTCCCGGACAATCGTTGCGGAATACCCCAGCAGTTCCAACTGGGATTCAAAAACGGCCTGATTGATCTCGTTATCCTCAGCCACCAGGATGCGCCCGCCGACATGTCCCGACGCTTCAGAAACGGGGGCGCCCCGCGTCTGGTCCTGCGGCGCCGCCCTACCGGACAGGTAAGCCAGACCGTCCCAGAAATGTTTGGGGATCACCGGCAGGTCCTGAACCGAATACCGTCCCGGGGCGCGAATGCCCGTGACATCAGTCCGGTCGCGGCTCAGGGACAGCAGCTTGACGCCTGGCGCTTCTTCTTCGATCCGGCTGCGCAGCCATTCACTGGTGCGATCCTGCTCGGTCGGTGCCGTCAGCACAAAGATCTTGTCGGGTCCCGCCTTGCGCGCGATCGCCATGTACTCATCCCGGTTTGCGACCCATTTGATATCGCAATCCGCCGCCAGCGCATAAGAAGACCAGCAGGCCCGATCGGTGCCCTTGGGCAGCATGGCAACGACTTGTTTCCCCGACAGCCGCAGGCATTTGAGCGGGCCGGAAGCATCCGCCACCGGCAGCCGCAGGGTAAAAGTCGCCCCGTCTCCCAGAGTACTATCGACCGAGATTTCGCCGCCCATCTTCTCTGCAAGTTGTTTGACGATGGTCAGCCCCAGACCATTGCCCTGGATCATACGCTTGACCACATCCCCGGAGCGTTCAAAGGGCTGAAAGATCGCCTTCTGAACCTCTGCATCCATGCCGATACCATTATCTTCGACAACGAACTCGATCCAGTCGTCCCCCTGCAACTGCACCCGCAAGCTGACCTGGCCAACGGGTTCATCCGACTGCGGTGCCGAAAACTTGATCGCATTTCCGAGCAGATTCAGCAGCACCTGACGCAGACGACCGGCGTCTCCCAGGATAGAATCCGGCAGGTTCGCCTGCACCGACAGGGACAATTCGACCCGTTTCTGATCTGCATGGGCCCGCAGGGTTTCGGCGACGCTTTCGACAACGGGCAACAAACGCATCGGCGCATTCGACAGCTCCATCTTGCCCGCTTCGATTTTCGACACGTCCAGAATATCGTCGATGATCCACAGCAAGGAAGACGACGACTCCTTGATCGCATGCAGGATACGCCGCTGTTCCGGGGAAAGCTCGGTGCTCTCTAGAATTTCGACCATGCCGATGACCCCGTTCATCGGGGTGCGGATTTCATGGCTCATCGCGGCCAAAAATTCGCTTTTAGCACGATTGGCCTTGCGCTCTTTCTGATGCGATTTCCACAGTTCCTGACCATAGGAATCCGTCAGCTGCCCAAAGGCCATCATCTCGATCATGATAATGCCGAAGACGGTCAGCATGATCGGTATCGACAGGTAGGTCCGAGAAAATTCCTCGTCAAAGATCGGAGAGCCAAAGTAATCATAACCCAGAAGCCGGTACCCGATCCAGGCACACAGAACCGCCACGATCAGCCCGATAATATAGGGCTTTTCCCGCTTCAGAGAGAAGGCCATGAACGGCCCGCCGAGAAGCGCCACGAACATGAACTCGACGCTGCTGGCCGGGTGCAGGTTGAAAACCCCGCCCAGAACCGTGCACAGGCCGGCGACGAACCAGATTAGCCGCGCCGCCATTTTGTGCCGCGTGCGCATCAGATACCAGGCAGCCGCTGAACCGGCGCCGGCGATCAGGGCGATTTCGACGACCGTCAGCTCTCCCATGTAGATGCCAAAACCCATCCACAGAACACTCATCACCACAACAAGATTGGCCGTGGTCCGTACCGTACGGAACCGGCGTTCCATACTGTCCTCGACCGCGCGCCATTCAGCGGTGCTGCTGATTTTCTTTGTACTCGCTACGTCCGCCACTCCGGCCCCCAAGACCAAACGCTCGCCCTGTGAAGAGGGTTTCGCGAAAACCGGTGTTTTCAGTCCCGCACTCTAACCGCAGGCAAAGCACTGAAATCACCTTATCCAAAACAGCAGCCTGCCTGCATCAGGTTAACATTCCGTCATTTCTGCGACAATCTACAGTCGTTTTCAGCAGGATGCCCTAGGGTGGCCTGCAACAGGCAGCTGCCTCTGGACCTTGCGGCCGGAAAACCCTACCTCTGCCGTGCAAGGAGATGCGCGACCATGACTTCAGACCTGTCCTCCGGCCAGCAGGCCCAGACCAATCAGCCCGCGAAACCGGCCCTGACCCTTTACCTGGCCGCCCCGCGTGGTTTTTGCGCGGGCGTGGACCGGGCGATCAAGATCGTGGAGATGGCGCTGGAGAAATGGGGCGCACCGGTCTACGTGCGCCATGAGATCGTGCACAACAAATACGTGGTTGATGGGCTGCGCGCCAAAGGCGCCGTCTTTGTCGAGGAACTGGACGAATGCCCGCTCGACCGCCCCGTGATCTTCTCCGCGCATGGGGTTCCGAAATCCGTCCCCGCAGAAGCGGAAAAACGTCAGATGGTCTATGTGGACGCCACCTGTCCGCTGGTGTCCAAGGTCCATATCGAGGCCCAGCGCCACGCCGAGGCGGGCCTGCAGATGATCATGATCGGCCACAAGGGCCACCCAGAGACAATCGGCACCATGGGTCAGCTGCCCGAAGGCGAGGTTCTTCTGGTCGAAACCCCCGGTGACGTCGCCTCGGTCGAGGTCCGCGATCCGGACCGGCTCGCCTATGTGACGCAAACCACCTTGTCGGTGGACGACACCAAGGACATCGTCGCAGCGCTTGAGGCGCGGTTTCCCAACATCGTCGGCCCCCACAAGGAAGACATCTGCTATGCCACCACCAACCGTCAGGAAGCGGTAAAGGCCGTGGCGCCAAAATCCGACGCACTGCTGGTGGTCGGCGCGCCCAATTCCTCCAATTCGCGGCGGCTGGTCGAAGTCGGTGCCAAGGCGGGCTGCGCTTATTCACAGCTTGTGCAGCGGGCCGAGAATATCGACTGGCGCGCCCTCGAAGGGATCCGCAGCATCGCCATCACCGCAGGCGCCTCTGCGCCGGAACTGCTGGTGAACGAGGTCATCGATGCCTTCCGTGCCCGTTTCGATGTCACCGTCGACATCGTGGAAACCGCGGTCGAGCGGGTCGAGTTCAAAGTTCCCCGCGTGCTGCGCGCCCCGGCCTGAAGCGGACCAGAACCGGGTCGGCCTTTATAGCAGACGGATCCCAAACACGCGCGACAGATCTGCCGCGTGCCGGGACTCCCCTGAACGGGCGCGGCGTGTTAGCAGTTGATCAACACCACTGCGCCGCAAGGAGGCCCGAGAGATGATTTCAATGCAGTTCCTGATCACCGCCCTTGTGGTTGTCATCGCGCCCGGCACCGGGGTCGTCTACACGCTGGCACTTGGGCTTGGCCAGGGAACGCGGGCTGCCCTCTGGGCGGCGCTTGGCTGTACCTTCGGCATCCTTCCCCATCTGGCAGCTGCAACGTTAGGCCTTGCTGCCGTGCTGCACAGTTCCGCCCTGCTGTTTCAGGTCGTCAAACTGGCAGGGGTTGCCTATCTGCTGTATCTGGCCTGGCAGGCGCTGAAATCCGGTGGTGCCCTCTCGATCACGTCGGACAGCCGCCCGCAATCAGGCCTGCGCATCGCCCGGCGCGGCGCGCTGATCAATATCCTGAACCCGAAACTGTCGGTCTTCTTCCTCGCTCTGCTGCCGCCCTTCCTGTCGGGCATCCCGGAGAGCGCCACCGCCGAGATGACCCTTCTCGGCGCCGTATTCATGGTGCTGACCTTTGTGGTTTTTGTTCTTTATGGCGTCTTTGCCGCCAAGGCCCGCGACTTCGTTCTTGGCTCTGAACGGGTGCTGACTTGGCTGAACCGTGGCTTTGCCGCGATTTTTGCCGCTCTTGCCGTGCGGCTGGCGGCAGAACGGGCATGAACCGTATCCCGCTTGTCCCTCTGATCCTGGGCCTCACCGGTCTGATCCCCTTTGTCTGGGGCGCAACCACGCTGTGGCTGCCCGACCTGCAGGCCTGGGGCAGCAGCCATTTGGGCCCAAGGTTCGTCGGTCCCTATGTACAGCTTTTCTATGGCTCAGTGATCCTAAGCTTCATGTCCGGCGTTCTCTGGGGTTTTGCCACAAAGACGAGCGGCACCAAGGCCGCCGCCGGGTACACCCTGTCGGTGATCCCTGCCCTCTGGGCGTTCTTCATGACCGGCGGCGGACCGTTGAGCGCCGGGACCAACCTGATCTACGGTTTCGCAGGGCTGCTGCTGCTGGACTGCGTCTTTTCCATCTGGAACCTGACCCCGCACTGGTGGCTGCGTCTGCGGGTGCTGCTGACGCTGGTGGTCATCCTCTCCCTCTCTGCCGGAGTATACCTGTGAGCGATACCGAAACCATCAAGGTCTATGATGCCCGCGCGAAAGACTACGCCGCGCTGAACCAGGACTACCTCAGCAGCGATCCTAGGCTAGCCGCCTTTATCGCGGCCTGCCCTGCGAATGGCCGGGTTCTGGATCTGGGCTGCGGGCCGGGCACCTCGGCCGGGGTGATGGCAGAGGCAGGCCTGCGGGTGGACGCCACGGATGCCTCCGCCGAAATGACTGCCCTTGCCGCGCAGATTGACGGCGTCAACGCCCGGCAAGCGCGCTTTGACGAGATCACCGGAGACGGGATCTACGACGGGATCTGGGCCAACTTCAGCCTGCTGCACGCCCCGCGCAGCGACATGCCCCGGCATCTGCAGGATATCCACCGGGCATTGAAACCCAATGGCGCCTTTTACATTGCGCTCAAGCTCGGTAAAGGCGAGGCCCGCGACACCATTGGCCGCCTTTACACCTACTACGAGGAAGACGAATTGATCGATCTGCTGACCACCGCCGGTTTCACCCCTCTGGACCGCAGCCACGGCAAAGGCCCCGGACTGGATGGCTCGGTTTCCCACTGGATTTCGGTGGCCACCCATGGCTGATCTGTTTGCCTATACCGATGGCGCCTGCTCGGGCAATCCCGGTCCCGGCGGCTGGGGCGTGCTGCTGCGCGCGATGGACGGCGATGAGATCGTCAAGGAACGCGAGCTGAAGGGCGGCGAGCCAGAGACCACAAATAACCGGATGGAGCTTCTGGCGGCGATCAACGCGCTGGAGAGCCTCAGCCGTCCGACGAAAATTACCATCGTTACTGACAGTAACTACGTGAAGAACGGCATCACCGGCTGGATCTTCGGCTGGAAGAAGAACGGCTGGAAGAACGCTGCCAAGAAACCCGTGAAAAACGCCGAGCTGTGGCAGCGTCTGGATGCGGCGCAGCACCAGCACGACGTGACATGGGAATGGGTCAAGGGCCACGCCGGTCATCCCGAAAACGAACGCGCCGATGAGCTGGCCCGCGCCGGCATGGCACCTTTCAAACCCGGCAAACGTAAATCGGCCTGAGAGGGAACTCTCCCCGGCCCGGCCAACTCCGCAGCACCGCCCAAGGGTTATTGCGACCATGAGTTTTCTGACCCTGCTTGATTACGCTTCGGTGCTGGTCTTTGCCCTGACCGGCGCGCTGGTGGCCAGCCGGGCACAGCTTGATGTCGTCGGCTTTGCCTTTGTGGCCTGCCTGACTGCGGTAGGTGGCGGTACGGTGCGCGATCTGTTGCTGGACCGGCATCCGGTGTTCTGGGTGGATGATCCCAATTTCATCCTGCTGGCAGCTGGGGCCGCCGGTATCGTCTTTGGCACCGCCCACTTGGTGGAAAGCCGGATGAAATGGGTGATCTGGCTCGACAGTTTTGCCCTTGCCGTGGCGGTCCCGGCAGGCACTGGCGCAGCGCTGGCCATGGGCAAACCGCCGGTGGTCGTGGTTTTGATGGGCATGGCAACCGGATCGCTCGGCGGGTTGATGCGCGATGTGGTCTGCAACGAGGTGCCGCTGGTGCTAAAACAGGGCGAGCTTTACATCTCCTGCGCCATGGCGGGGGCGATCACTGCCGTAACCGCCATCTGGGCGGGATTGGACACCGGGCCTGCCCTGCTGGCCTGCGGCGCAGTCTGTTGGGGACTTCGCGCGGGGTCCATCGCCTTTGGCTGGCACCTGCCAGTCTACAAAAGCCGACCACCGCGCAGCTGAGGCAGCTACTTTTGCAAGTATTTCTGCCAGAGCCAGATCAGCAGCAGCGCCCCCAGAACCGCCCCGACCAGACCAGAGAGCATCCCCATCACCGCCAGCAGCGTGCGCAGCACCAACCCGCCAACCAGGGCGCCCGCGATGCCGATCGCCACGGTGGTGATGATATCCGCCTCGATCCGCATCATCCGCGTGGCCAGAAACCCGGCTGCGGCCCCGATGATGATTAGCGCGACAATGGACATCTGATTTCCTCCAATGGCTTGGCACGAGGATCAGCGCCCCGTTAGAGAAGAGGATGGCATTCACGCCCGGCAAAGGAAAGACGCAGCAGACCTGTTAAAGCCTGACACCCTTCGCCACCGGAAAGCCACGCAGAAAGATCTCGCGATCCTGCGCGCCCTTGCCCGCCCGCTGCAGGCGCAGAAGCTCGACCGCGCCGCTGCCGCAAGCAACGGTCAGGGCATCGTCCAGCACCTCACCCGCTTCGCCGCTGCCATCGGCAAGGCGCGAGGCAAGCAGTTTTACCCGCTGTCCGTCAATCTCGCACCAGGCGCCGGGGAAGGGCGACAGGCCGCGGATCTTGCGATCCACATCTTCCGCCGGGCGCGACCAGTCGATCTGCGCCTCGCTCTTGTCGATCTTGCTGGCGTAGGTGACACCGTCTTCGGGCTGCACCTCAGGCACAAGCTCGGGCAGTTGCTCCAACGCTTCGACGATCAGCCCGGCGCCCATCGCGGACAGCCGGTCGTGCAATTGCGCAGTGGTTTCTTCGGCCTCTATGGCGGTAGCGCGGCGCATCAGAACCGGGCCGGTATCCAGTCCGGCCGCCATCTGCATAATGCAGATGCCGGTCTCCGCATCCCCAGCCATGATGGCACGGTGGATCGGCGCCGCCCCGCGCCAGCGCGGCAACAGGCTGGCGTGGATATTGAGACAGCCATGTTTCGGCGCATCCAGCACCGCCTGCGGCAGGATCAGCCCGTAGGCCACCACGACGGCGACATCCGCGCCGAGCGCAGCAAATTCCGCCTGTTCCTCGGCCCCTTTGAGCGACACAGGATGGCGCACGACAAGGCCCAGCTCCTCGGCCCGGGCATGGACCGGCGTTGGGCGGTCCTTCTTGCCGCGTCCTGCCGGGCGCGGCGGCTGGCAATAGACGGCAGCGATCTCGTGTCCGGCCTCGACCAGCGCATCCAGCACCGGCACGGAAAAATCGGGAGTTCCCATAAAGATGACGCGCATGGGCCTGATCCCCCTTTAGCCGGTCAGTTTTTTGGATTTGCGGATCAGCATGTCGCGCTTCACCTTGCTGAGACGGTCGATATAGAGTTTGCCATCGAGGTGGTCGATCTGGTGCTGCACCGATGTGGCCTCGATCCCGACAAAATCCCGCTCGGTGATCTCGCCGGTCTCATCCATATAGCGCACGGTGACGGCGCGGGGGCGTTTCACCTTGGCCGACACGCCCGGCAGGTTAGGCGAGGCCTCGTCGTGTTCGCGCAGCTGGGTGGAGGAATGCAGGATCTCGGGGTTCGCCATCCGTACTGCCTTGCCGCGCTCGGTCGAGCCATCCACCACCGCAAGGCGCAGCATCACGCCAATCTGGTTGGCACCAAGGCCGACACCCGGCATCGCCTCCATCGTGTCGATCATGTCCTGCCAGATCTGCCGGATCTCATCTGTGATCTCGGTGACCTCTTCGGCGCGGGTGCGCAGGCGTTTGTCGGGCCAGGGCAGGCAGGGGCGGACAGTCATTCGGAAGTCCCTTTCAGGGCGTTGTATTCCGCCTCGACCACAGCGCGGACTTCGGGGTCGAGGTGGTCAAAGGTCACGGTGCCATTGAGATGGTCGAATTCATGCTGGATGCAGCGCGCCTCGAACCCGTCGAAATCGGCCATGTGAATGTCCCCTTCGGCAGCGGTCCATTGCACGGTGACGGCGACGGGGCGTTCGACCGGAACCATAACACCGGGGATGGACAGGCAGCCTTCTTCCATCGTCACCGGCACGCGTTCAACCGCCATGATCGACGGGTTGATCATGACCATGGGGGAGCGCTTCCCCTCTTTCCAGGTGCAATCCATCACGAAAAGGCGTTTCATCACCCCCACCTGCGGCGCGGCAAGACCCCGGCCATTGGCCGCGTACATTGTGTCGAACATGTCGGCGATCAGCTCGTCGAGGTGCTCCTGCCCCACCGGGGCGCAGTGCTGGCTGAGCCGCGGATCAGGCCATTTCAGGATCGGTAGAACCGCCATGGGCAAGCCCCCTCTTTCAGCGTTCCGGGCAGAGCCTTACTGCTCCCGGGCGCGCTCGCGTTTCAGCTTTTGCATTTTGCGGGTGATCATCTGCCGCTTCAGCGGTTTCAGGTAATCGATGAACAGTTTCCCGTTCAGATGATCGATCTCGTGCTGCACGCAGGTCGCCCAGAGCCCGTCAAAGGTTTCCCGTTGCGCATTGCCGTCCCGGTCCATCCATTCCACCTCGACCTCTTTGGGGCGGGTGACTTCGGCGTATTGCTCGGGGATCGACAGGCAGCCTTCCTCGTAGACGTTGGTCTCGTCCGAAGAGGCAATAACAGCGGGGTTGAACATCACCAACGGGCGCGCATCGCCCTCGCCTTCCTTGGCGCAATCCAGTGCGATCACCCGTTGCAGGATGCCAACCTGCGGCGCCGCAAGACCGATGCCCGGCGCCGCATACATGGTTTCCAGCATGTCATCAGCCAATGTGCGCAGATCGTCCGAAATATCGGCAACCGGTACGCAGACCTTTTTCAGGCGGGGGTCGGGATGGATCAGGATAGGACGTTTCATGCGCTTGATTTAGGCGATTGCACCCCGCCCTGCAACGCCCCCCTTGCGCGCAGCGTCATTGTGCGTAGCTTCTCTGCCAAACAACCGGAGTTTAAACCATGGATTTTGACACCCTGATCGACCGTCGCGGCACCCATTGCGCCAAATGGGACATGATGGAGAGCCTTTATGGCGTCTCGCCTGATGAAGGGCTTGCGATGTGGGTGGCCGATATGGATTTCCCGGTACCCCCTGCGGTCACCGACAAGATGCGTGAAATGGCAGATCACGGCGTCTATGGCTATGTAAACTGTGACGAACCCTACAAGAACGCGATCCAATGGTGGATGCAGAACCGCCACGGCTGGCAGGTCGAAGCCGATGCGATATTCACCACGACCGGCCTCGTTAACGGCGTCGGCATGTGCCTTGATACCTTCACCCAGCCGGGCGATGGCATCGTCCTGTTCACCCCGGTCTACCACGCCTTTGCCAAGGTGATCCGCAATGCGGGCCGCGAAGTGGTCGAATGCCTGATGACCAACAATGACGGGCGTTACGAGATGGATTTCGACGCCTATGACGCGCAGATGACCGGCAAAGAGAAGATGGTGATCCTCTGCTCGCCGCACAATCCGGGCGGCCGCGTCTGGAGCCAGGAAGAGCTGCAGGCGGTTGCGGATTTCGCCAAACGCCACGACCTGATCCTGTTGTCGGACGAGATCCACCACGATCTGGTCTACCCCGGCCACACCCACATCCCGATGCAGAACGCCGTGCCCGAGGTGACCGAACGGCTCTTGATGCTGACCGCACCGTCGAAGACCTTCAACTTTGCCGGGCTGCACACCGGTCAGGTGATCATCCCCGACCCGCATCTGCGCGAACAGTTCCAGCGCCGCATGCTGGCCCTGGCGCTGGCGCCGAATTCGGCCGGGCAATACGCCACTGCTGCCGCCTATTCCTCCGAGGGCGCCGCATGGGCAGACCAGCTGATCGCCTATCTGGATGGCAACCGGAAGGTCTTTGACGCAGCGATCGAAAAGATCCCCGGCCTGTCCTCGATGCCGCTGGCGGCCACCTACCTGTCCTGGGTCGATTTCTCCGGCACCGGGATGAGCCGCGAGGAATTCACCAAACGGGTCGAACAGGGCGCAAAGATCGCCGCCAACCACGGCACCACCTTTGGCACCGGGGGCGAGAACTTCCTGCGGTTCAACCTCGGCACCCAGCGCTCCCGCATCGAGGAAGCCTGCCGCCGCCTGACCGAGGCTTTCTCGGATCTGCAGTAATTCCACAGAAGCGGGCGCAGCGATCACGCTGCGCCCGAAAATATCGGCCCGATCTTCGGGCTCGGAATTGGAATAGGTCAGAGCGGGCTCGGTTCAGGCCTCGCCATGCACCCCGTCATAAGCGATCAGAGCCACCGGCGCGTCCGGCGCGCGGTAGAAATCCAGCGGCGCGGTGTCGGCGGCAGCAGTGGAACGCTTGAACTCGTACCGCATTTCGCCGCCCTCCGCCTCGGAGGCGACGATCAGGCACTGCGAGATGTGGCGGGCACCATCATAGAGATCGACGAGGCCCCGCAGTTGCGGCGCGGTTGCCTCTTCCACCGAAAAACCGGTCTTCCACATGCGCAGAACCGGAAACTGCGACTCTCCGACCTGCACGCGCAGGCGGCTTTTCTTTTTCAGCCCCTGTACGCGGGCGGCGTCCAGCGCCTCTTGAACGGCTTTCGGAACATAGGTGGTCATGGCATCTGCCTTTCCGGTGGATCATCTGATCGGCTCTGCTGAGCCTCTCTAGGGTGACTCATAATTGCCTAAAATCAAGTGAACTTTTTTCAATGCTGCGGCGCCCGTGGCTGCTGCTTCCTGCAGGTTGTGCAGATCCGCAGGGAGGCTGCGCGCCTGTCGGCATGGGCGACCCCCTCCGAAGTGCCTAGTTTGCGGGCATGGAACGGAAGGAGCGAAAACAATGGGTCTTTTGATCGACGGTACCTGGCACGACAAATGGTATGATACCAAATCCACGGGCGGCGCCTTTGAACGCTCCGTATCGCAGTTTCGCAACTGGATTACGGCGGATGGCAGCGCCGGACCATCGGGCGATTCGGGATTTGCCGCCGAAAGCGGGCGGTATCACCTCTATGTCTCTCTCGCCTGCCCCTGGGCCCACCGGACGCTGATCTTTCGCCAGCTGAAAGAGCTGACCGACCATATCTCAGTCTCAGTGGTGCATCCCGACATGCTGGACCGGGGCTGGACCTTTGAGAAAGACGAACATGGTGCCACCGGCGACACCCTGTTCGGTCACGATTACGCCTACGAGATCTACACCCGCGCCGATCCGACCTATTCCGGGCGCGTCACGGTGCCGATCCTCTGGGACAAGCGGCGCGAAACCATCGTGTCGAACGAAAGCTCGGAAATCATCCGCATGTTCAACTCGGCCTTTGATGATCTGACCGGTAACCGGGACGATTACTGGCCCGAGGAGCTGCGGGAGCCGATCGAAGCAGTTAACGCGCGCGTCTATGACACGGTGAACAACGGCGTCTACCGCTGCGGCTTTGCCACCAGTCAGGCCGCCTATGACGAGGCCGTCACCCCGCTCTTCGACACGCTGGACTGGCTGGAGGACCTCCTGTCCGAGCATCGTTACCTGCTGGGCACACGCGTGACCGAGGCCGACTGGCGCCTGTTCACCACCCTTCTGCGGTTCGATCCGGTCTATCACCTGCATTTCAAATGCAACCGCAAGCGCATCATCGATTACCCGAACCTCTGGGCCTATACGCGCGAACTGTATCAGTGGCCCGGTGTGCAGCAGACCATCGGTATGGATCACATCGTGCGCCACTATCACTATAGCCATGACACCATTAACCCGAACCGGATTCTGCCCATCAACCCGGTGATCGACTGGCTGGAACCGCACGGGCGGGGCTAAGGAATTCCTTACTTTTGGGGCTTTCGGGCCTGCATTGCAGCTTCTGATTGCGACATTCGGTTGCCTTATCACCCGGGCTGTTTCATACGGCCCGGGTCCGGCACCGGGATGTCCCGTGGCCTTTTCACGAGTCAGGGCCTGCAATGGTAGCAAGCAATACAGCAAGCAAGAACGCGCAGCGCGATCACGGCGGCAATCTCGCGGCCGCGATGGAACAATACGGCGGGACACGAGAGGATTGGATCGACCTCTCCACCGGCATCAACCCGGCCCCCTACCCGCTTCCATGTTTCACAGAAGCCGATTGGTCGGCGCTGCCTGACAGCGCTGCAAGCCACGATCTGCATCAGGCAGCGCGCCGGTTCTGGAACGTTCCGGAAGGAGCCGAGATCCTTTCTGCCCCCGGTGCCTCCTCCCTGATTGCCCTGGCCCCTGCGCTGGCCGATCCGCGCTGGGTGCGGATTGAGACACCGACCTATAACGAACACGCGGCCGCCTTTCGCGCCCATGGCTGGAGCGTCACGGGCCAAGGCCCCGCCGAAGCCTGCGTCGCGGTACACCCCAACAATCCGACCGGCCGCCAGTGGCAAGCCGAAGAGCTGGCTGCGCCCTTCCGTATCATCGATGAAAGCTTCTGCGACATCTGCCCAGATCAGAGCCTGATCCATCTGGCGGCAGAACCCGGCACGCTGGTGTTGAAAAGCTTTGGCAAGTTCTGGGGACTGGCCGGTCTGCGCCTTGGCTTTGCCATTGGCGATCCTGAGCTGATCTCCCGCCTGTCCGAACTGCAAGGCCCTTGGTCGGTGTCAGGCCCGGCGCTAAAGACCGGGATCCAGGCGCTGTCGGATACCGATTGGGCGGCACAGACCCGGGCAAGGCTGGCTGAGGACGCTGCTCGGATGGACGACATGATCCTACCCAAAGGCGCGGAACTGGCAGGCGGCACCGATCTGTTCCGTCTCTATCACATCGATGATGCCGCCGCCTGGCAGCAGCGACTGGCGCGCGCCCATATCTGGAGCCGCATTTTCCCCTATTCAGACACCTACCTGCGCCTTGGCCTGCCTCCGGCAGCAGGCTGGGACCGGCTGGAGGCCGCCCTTTGATCACCGCAACCCTTCTGATCCCCGCCCTGATCCTAGATGCCATTCTGGGGGAACCCCGTTGGCTGTGGAACAGATTACCGCATCCGGCGGTGCTGATGGGGCAACTGGTTGGTGCCCTCGATGCAGGGCTCAACTCCGGCGCCGGGCGCCGGGCCAAGGGCGTGGTCGCCGTTCTGGTCCTTGTCATCACCGGACTGCTGATCGGTTGGCTGCTGTCACTCTTTGGCGCCTTGATGGAGATCCTCGTGGCCGCAATCCTGATCGCCCAGCGCTCGCTCTGCGATCATCTGCAGGCGGTGGTTCAGGGCCTGCAAAAGGACGGTCTGCACGGCGGGCGCGCGGCAGTTGCCATGATCGTCAGCCGCGACACCACCGAGATGACCGGACCGCAGGTCGCCCGCGCTGCCATCGAAAGCGGCGCCGAAAACATGTCAGACGGTGTGATCGCCCCCGCCTTCTGGTTTCTGATCGCCGGGCTGCCCGGATTGCTGGCCTACAAGATGATCAACACCGCCGACAGCATGATCGGCTACCGCAACGCGCGTTATCGCGACTTTGGCTGGGCGGCGGCGCGGCTCGATGACCTGGTGAACTGGATCCCGGCGCGGCTGACGTCGCTTTTGATGGCGCTGTCCGGAGGAACCTTGCGGGACTGGTCCGCGATTGCCGAGGACGCCCGCAAGCATCGCTCCCCGAATGCCGGCTGGCCCGAGGCCGCCATGGCGCGGGCGCTGGATGCGGCCCTATCCGGACCGCGTTCCTATGACGGCGAGATGCAAGAATTTCCCTGGGTGCACGAAGATGGTGCCAAAGGCATCGGCGCCGAGGCAATTCGGCGCTGCACCGAGATGCTTTGGAAAACCTGGGGGCTTGGCCTGCTGCTGACGGTTGCTATTGCGGTAATCTTCTAGCACACACTTGGGGCAATCACGGTCTAGAAAGGACGCCCAAGACATGCGCAAACTGATCCTGGCCCTGGCAGCCGCGATGCTGCCCACCGGCGCCTTCGCCCAATGTGGCGGCAGCTTCTCTGACTTCGTACAGGGTCTGAAACAGGAAGCGGTGACCGCTGGCTACGATGCTGCCACCGTGAATGCGTTCTTCAAAGGCACCAAACGGGACCCCAAGGTGCTGCGCGCAGACCGGGCGCAGGGTGTGTTTCAGAAACCCTTCATCGAGTTTTCGCGGCGACTGATTTCCCAGAACCGGATCGACCGGGGCCGGGCCATGTCGAAAAAGCATGACAGCACCTTCCGCCGCATCGAAAACACCTACGGCATCAACCGCGGTGTGCTATTGGCGTTCTGGGCGTTTGAAACGGACTTTGGCGCCTTTCAGGGCGATTTCAACACCCGCAATGCGCTGGTTACCCTGTCCCACGATTGCCGCCGCCCCGAATTGTTCCGCCCGCAGATTTTTGCCGCGCTTGAGCTGTTCCGGCACGGCGATTTTGACCCGGCCCGCACCACTGGCGCCTGGGCCGGAGAGATCGGCATGGTACAGATGCTGCCCCGGGATATTCTGGACAATGGCGTTGATGCCGATGGCGACGGGCATGTCACCCTGAAAACCTCGGCGCCGGATGCCCTGATGTCGGGAGCCAAGATGCTGTCGCATCTGGGCTGGCAGCCGGGTCAGCCCTGGATTCAGGAGGTGACGCTGCCCAAGGGTCTGGACCTGTCGCTCACCGGACCTGCGCACAAGCTGTCGGTGGCGGACTGGCAGCGGATGGGCATCGTGCCCCGCGAAGGGCGCCTGCCCGATCCAGCCATGCGCGCCTCGCTGATCGTCCCGCAGGGCCATAAGGGACCTGCCTTCCTCGCCTATCCCAATTTCGATGTCTATTTCGAATGGAACCAAAGCTTTACCTACGTGATGACCGCCGCCTATTTCGCCACCCGGCTGGAAGGCGCGGCGATCTATGACGCCGGAAGCCCCGATCAGGGCCTCAGCGGCGCCGGGATGAAACAGTTGCAACAGAAACTGCAGGCGCGCGGTCACGACGTGGGAGACATCGACGGCATTCTGGGCGCCAAGACCCGGATCGCGGTACAAAAAGAGCAAGAACGCCTTGGCCTGCCCGCTGACGCCTGGCCCACTCCGGCCCTGCTAAACCGGCTCTAACGCACAGGAAACCTGTCGCCAGCCTGGTTGATCAGCACCACCCGGCCATGGCTGTGCACATAGAGATCGCAGCGCGAAAACCCGTCGACATAATCGATGCAGACGCTGCCATCTTGTGCGATCCGGTAGCTGCCCCAGCTGGTGGCCCCGCCATTGGCGGCCGAGTTGGTATAGGAATAGGCACCATCCTTGCCGAACCGCGCCTCTCCGTCATCAAAGAACACAAAGGCCTGCCCAGGCAGCGCCGCGAGCTCAGACGGAGCAAAGGGCTGGTCGGCGGGTTTCAGGTTCCAGTCTTCCGCATCGGCCGGGCCTGCGCCAAGACAGATCGTGGCGGCGGCAAGAGAGCAGGCAATAAGGGAAACACGTGTCATGCCCCCGGTATATCGCAAAAGCCGCCGGGCGCAGGTCACGATCCGGTGACGCCGAAAATACCTGTTCCGCGGGCGTGCCTACCAGTCGATGAAGGTTTCGAAGTCTTTCATCGCCCGTGCCCAGAGTGACACCTGCTGGGCAAAGTCATCAGCACTGACACCGTCCCGGCCCAGATAGATATCCATCTCGATGCGGGCCGACCCTTCATCCGAGATATAGGCACGTGCAAACCGGTTCTCCGTGTTCCATTCATTGATCTTTGCCAGCCGTACCGATCCTTCGGTCTGGTAGCCGGAAAAGAACTGGACGGCGTTGCAATCGGTGTTGTTGTCACAGCCATAGTAATAGACTGAGAAATCACTACCGTAATAAGTCACGCGCAGCTTGGGATCGCCAACATTGTCCGTTCTCGCTTCGACCTCTGCCCCTTCATTTTCGAAGAACCTGTAAAGGCTATCGCCATCCGTCGCAAAAACGGGTTCGGCCTGTGCTGCAATGGGCAGAGTCAGCGCAGCGGCCGTGAGGATGGCGAGGCATCGTGAAGGGTACATACTAGGTCTCCTGAAAACACTTGTACCGATCCTAAGCAGGACGTCTCGGCCACACAAGGAAGTCGCCCGCGCCCCAACCTAAAGCCGCACTGCTGAGACCGCGGATCAGGCGACCAGCGCTTCTGCCTTTTTCAGATCGACAGAAACCAGCTGGCTGACGCCTTTTTCCTGCATCGTCACCCCGAACAGCCGGTCCATGCGGGCCATGGTGACCGCGTGGTGGGTGATGATCAGGAACCGGGTATCAGTCTGGCGGCACATCTCGTCCAGAAGATCGCAGAACCGGGTCACATTGGCATCATCCAGCGGCGCGTCGACCTCGTCCAGCACACAGATCGGCGCCGGGTTCGACAGGAAGACGGCAAAGATCAGCGCCATCGCCGTCAGGGTCTGCTCACCACCGGAGAGCAGCGACAGGGTCGACAGTTTCTTGCCCGGCGGCTGGCACATGATCTCAAGTCCCGCATCCAGCGGATCGTCGCTTTCGACCATTACGAGGTTGGCCTCGCCGCCGCCGAACAGATGGGTGAACAGCATCGCGAAACTGGCGTTGACCTGCTCAAACGCGGTCAGCAGCCGTTCGCGCCCTTCGCGGTTGAGGCTGGCGATGCCACTGCGCAGGGTCCGCACGGCCTCTTCCAGATCCTGCTTTTCCGACACCAGCTCGTCATGTTCGGTCTGGATCTCCCGGGCGTCTTCCTCGGCCCGCAGGTTCACCGCGCCCAGCGCATCGCGCTGCCGCTTGTGACGAGAAACCTCGGCCTCCAGCGTCTCGGCCGTGGGCATCTGATCGGGGTCGGTATCAAGCTGTTCCAGCAGCGCCTGCGGCGCGCAGTTCTGCTCTTCTGCGATCCGTTCGGCGGCATGGGTCACGGTTTCCCGCGCTGCCTCGAACCGGGCTTCGGATCTGGCTCGCGCCTCGCGCGCTTCGGAGGCCAGACGCTCGCAATCGCGTTCGGCCTGCACCGTCTCGCGCAGCACCGCCTCTGCCGCGATCAGCGCATCGGTCGCTGCCGCCTTGCGGGCTTCGGCCTCTTCAATGGCCTCGTTCAGCTCTTCGCGCTTTTCGGCAATCTCGGCGGGCACCGCGTGGGCGTCTTCCAGCTCTTCCTGAGAGGCCTCGCGCCGTTCGGCCAACTCAGCGATCCTGCGCTCGGCAGTGTCGAGTCGGTGACGCCAGCCCGACAGATCCTTGGTGACCTGCTGCGCCCGTTTGGTGCGTGCTTCGCCTTCGCGGCGCAGCTCATCATGGGCCGAGCGGTGGGTCAACATGGTAATCCGCGCCGCCTCCACCTGCTGCTTGATCTCCTCGACCATGGCGCGGGCCTGCTCCAGATCCCCGAGTTCTGCCAGCGCGGTCTCGGCATCTGTCAATTGCAGGCGGGCGGCCATGGCGTCTTCTTCATGCCGGGTCACCGCGATGCCCAGGGTTTCCAGCTTGCCCTCGGCCATATTCCGGTCAGCCTCCGCCCTGCTCAGCGCCCGGGCGGCATCGGCAACGCGTTGATCGGCGGCGCGGCGGGCCTGGCGAGCCAGCTGATCCGCCTGAGACACCTCTTCCAATTTGCGCAGCAGCGCATCATGGGCGGCGCGGGCGCCATCCGCGCGGGCACCGACGCGTTCCAGATCCTGTTTCAGCGCCTCCAGCCGGTTCAGCTGTTCCAGCCGCAGGGCGGCGGCGCTTGGCGCATCCTCGGCCCAGGACCGATAGCCATCCCAGCGCCACAGATCGCCCTCCAGCGTTACCAGACGTTGCCCCGGTTGCAGCTGCGACTGCAGATCGCGCGCGGCGTCGCCATCTACCAATCCGATCTGTCCGATCCGCCGCCCCAGCGCCACCGGGCCAGACACATATTTCGCCAGCGGCTCAACCCCATCAGGCAAAGGCACATCGCGATCATATCCCGCCAGTGTGACCCAGCCGGTCGGCCCGTCCACGTCGGCCATCGGCGCGCGCAAATCATCGGCGAGCGCCGCGCCAAGCGCCTTTTCATAACCCGGGGCCACGCTCAGCTCATCCAGGATCTGGCCGCCTTCAGCGGTGTCCCGTTCCACCAGTTTCGCCAGTGCCGTGACCTCGGCCCGCAGGGTGCCAAGCTCACCCTCGGCCTCAGATCGCTGCGCGCGCGCCTCGGTCTCGCGTTCCTGCGTGTCCGCGCGCATTTCATCCGCAGCAGCGAGCGCCTCTTCGGCGGCTTCGGCGGCCTCGCGGGCGTCTTCCTCGGCAGTGACAGCCTCTTCGAACCGTTCGGTTGCTTGTTCCAGTGCCTCTTCGGCCTCTGCCTGGGCGCCACGGGATTTTTCGCCTTCATCCGTGGCCCGTTGCAGCGCGCGCTGGCAATCCTCGACCAGACGGCGCGCCGATTGGTGACGGGCCACAAGACGGGCAACATCCTCGGTCACCTGCGACAGGTGGTCCTCACGGGCCTCAAGGATCTGCCCGGCATCGCGCGCCAGATCAGAGGCCTCGGCCAGACGATCCTCGTGGCCTTCGCTGGCCTTGGCCAGTTCCCTCTGTTCCCAATCCAGCCGTTCGATGGTTTCGCCCGCATCCCGGTTCAGCCCGGTCTCGCGCTCGATATCGTTGCCGAGCTGCTGAATACGGGAGGTCAGCCGCTCAATGGCCTGGCGTGCCTGCGCGTCCTGATCGCTGAGCGCATCGCGCTGCACCATCAGCCGCTGCAGGATTGCCGCCGCGATGGCTTCCTCTTCGCGCAGGGGCGGCAGGGCGGCCTCATCCTCGGCCCGCTTGGCGCCCGCTGCGCGGCTCAGCGCCTCGGCCTTGGCCGCCTTGGTGACGCGGGTACTCAGCTCTTCCTCGGCTGCAGCGCGGGCGTCGTCTGCCTCACGCCAGCGGCGGTACAGCAGCATGCCCTCGGCGAGGCGCAGTTTCTCCCCGATATCACGATAGCGCTGCGCCTGTTTCGCCTGGCGCGCCAGCTGCGAAAGCTGCGCCGCCAGCTGTTCGATCACATCATCGACGCGCAGCAGGTTCTGTTCGGTATTCTTCAGCTTCAGTTCTGCCTCGTGGCGACGCTGATAAAGGCCCGAGATGCCGGCCGCCTCTTCCAGAATACGGCGGCGCGCCTTGGGTTTGGCATTGATCAGTTCGGAAATCTGCCCCTGCCGCACCAGCGCAGGCGAATGCGCCCCGGTCGAGGCATCGGCAAACAGCATCTGCACGTCCCGCGCGCGCACATCCTTGCCGTTGGATTTATAGGCGCTGCCTACATCGCGGGTGATCCGGCGCACGATTTCCAGCTGATCGCTGTCGTTGAACCCCGAGGGTGCCAGCCGGTCGCTGTTGTCGATCTGCAGGCTGACCTCGGCGAAATTGCGCGCCGAACGGGAGGTCGTCCCGGCAAAGATCACGTCCTCCATACCGCCGCCACGCATGGCCCGGGCGCGGGTTTCGCCCATCACCCAGCGCAGCGCCTCCAAAAGGTTCGACTTGCCACAGCCATTCGGCCCGACAACGCCGGTCAGCCCATCCGCGATGATCAGATCGGTCGGATCGACAAAGCTTTTGAAGCCATTGAGCCTGAGTTTGGAAAAGCGCAAAGCCGCCCCTGAGTGATTCCGTGATAGTGAACCTCAGCAGGTTCGCGGGTCTTGAGTCAACGCCACAGCCCCCAAATCGGGCAAGCCTACCTGCTTTGGCCACTATATCTTGTGGATAATCCCGAGAAATACAGCCTCAGCGGGAAAAATTTCCGGAACTGGCCTTTTACGGGCAGGACAAACGCCCGACAAGCACCGCCTGATCACCGCTGACCCAGAGGACACGGCAGCCGGTCGAGGCCGCCATTGCCCGTCTGGCCCGGTGCCGCAGTGGTCCCAGCCGGGGCGCATATTGCGGGTTGATGCGCACCGCCTCGACCAGAGTTCCGCGCTGACGGATATCAAAGGCGCTGCCCTCAACCGTAATCCGCGCAGGCGCAATACCCCGGAAATGCGCACTCGGGGTATCACAGCCCGCCACCAGCAGAACGCACAGAAGACTCAGTACACGCATGGCCGCCTCACGGTTGCTTCCTCGCCCTCGATAGGAGAGCCTCGGAGGAGATTATACCACCTCTGCGCTGACCTGCCGAGGCGACACAGCGTCCTGCTCTGCCAGAGTCTCTGCGATCAGACGGGCCAGACGAGCGATCCCCTCTTCAATCGCCGCCTCATCCAGCACCGAGTAGCTGAGCCGGATCGTGTTGGGGCCACCGCCATCGGCAAAAAAGGCCTGACCGGGCACAAAGGCCACCTTCACGCTGTCCAGCGAGCGCGCCAGAAGTTGTGCCCCGTCCAGCCCCGCAGGCAGAGTAATCCAGATGAACATCCCGCCTTCGGGGCGGGTCCAATCCACGCCCGGCGGCATGTGCTGCTTCAGCGCGCGCAGCATGGCATCCCGGCGCGCCTTGTAAGCGGCGCGGACCTTTTCCACATGGCTGTCGAACTGCTGTCGTGCGACGGTGTTTACCGCCATCTGGTTCAGGGTTGGTGAGTGCAAATCCGCCGCCTGTTTGATCAGCACCATCTGTGCAATCACCGGCCGGGCCGCGACGATCCAGCCAACGCGAAGCCCGGGCGACAGGGTCTTGGAAAAGGTGCCGCAGTAGATTGTGCGGCAGTTGTCCAGCGTTCCCTTCTTCGCCAGCTCAAGCGCCAGAATGGGCGGCACCGGATCGCCGTCATAGCGCAGGTCCTGATAGGCACCGTCTTCGACGATGGCGCATTGCAGGTCTTCGGCGAGATCCAGCAGACGTTCCCGGTCGGCCTGACCGACGGTCTCCCCAGTCGGGTTGGCAAAATCCGCTGACAAATAGGCGAATTTGACCGCCCCACCATTCTGTGCGGCGCCATCGCGATAGCTTTGTGCAGTACGGTTCCCGGAAAGGTTCAGCTGATCATAGCGCGGTTCATAGGCGTTGAAGGCCGCCAGCGCCCCCAAATAGGTCGGCGCCGTCACGAGCGCGGTGTCCCCTGGCGACAGGAACAGTTTGCCAAGGTAATCAAGCCCCTGCTGCGAGCCTGAGGTGATCAGGATGTTGTCCGGATCACAGTCAACGCCCATGCGCGCCATCTGGCCAACGATCCATTCTTTCAGCGGCAGGTATCCTTCGCTGACCGAATATTGCAGGGACTGTGCTTGCTGTCCGCCGGACAAGGCGCCTTGGAACGCTTCGGCAAAAGCCTCGGCCGGGAACAGGTTCGGGTCGGGAATGCCACCTGCAAAGGACAGAATGCCCGGCTGATCCAGAAGTTTCAGCAACTCGCGGATTTCCGACGCCTTCATCCGCATCGCACGACTGGCAAATATGTCTTTCAGCTGCATGAGACCCTCCTGACGGCACGCCTTTGGGCGATTGGCAATCTTTCTTTCAGGTAAGTCAATATAACTGACCTTTTATTTCAAAAAGGTGATCGGGATTTTATGGATCTTGCGCATGACTTGCGGTCTTGCCTGAGATGCGGTCATATGATTTGACCAATTCGGGAAAACCACTCCCGTCCTGCAATACACAGATCCCGAGGCTCCGATGCCGTTTCAGAAAGTTCAGCCGGAAAAACTCTCGACCTCGGTCGTGCGCCAGATCGAGCAGCTGATTCTGCGAGGTATCCTGTCGCCTGGTGAGCGCCTGCCGGCCGAGCGGGAACTAGCGGAACGTCTGGGCGTATCACGCCCCTCGCTACGCGAAGCCATCGGCGAGCTGCAGGAACGCGGGCTTCTGACCTCGAAAGCAGGATCCGGTGTTTTTGTCGGCGATGTTCTGGGCTCGGCCTTTTCCCCCGCGCTGGTGCAGCTGTTTTCCAGCCATGATGAGGCGCTGTTCGATTACCTGTCCTTCCGCCGCGACATGGAAGGTCTGGCCGCCGAACGCGCAGCGCGGCTGGGGTCAGACGATGATCTGAAAGTGATCCAGACCATCTTTGACAAGATGAAAGCCGCTGGAAACCCCGCCGAATCCGAAGAAGCGGCAAAGCTGGATGCGCAGTTTCATTCCGCGATCATGGATGCCAGCCACAACGTGGTGATGCTGCATATGATGCGGTCGATGATCGATCTTCTGCGCGAAGGGGTGTTCTACAATCGCAAGGTCATGTTTCAGCAGTATACCTCGTATGAGGCGATCCTGGAGCAACACGAAGCCATCAATGCCGCATTGCAGGCGCGTGATCCCGCGGCAGCGCGCGCAGCCGTGGAACGGCATCTGGATTATGTGAAACAGGCCCTGATGGACCACCAGCGCGCCGAGCGGAACGCCGATGTTGCCCGGCAGCGGCTGGAACACGAAAAAAGCAAATCCTGACCCAGACGGGCGGACTTTGGATGACTGCGCCCACGCGACACAGCCATCTGCGCCTAGTGCAGGCTTTTCCGCCAGTCGATGATCGCCTTGCCAAGCCGATCCGCGATCTTCTGAAAATCGCCACTGCTCAGCAGCTCTGCCGCCGCATCCCGCCGGTTCTTTTCCACACAGGTCGCGATATGACCCGCCGCCTGATGAAAACGACTATGCGCCTGCGCTACAGCCCGAAAGTACGGAGAGTCACCGATTTCGGGATCCTGACGCAGCTTTACCAGCCATTTTCCAAAAGTGCATTGGTCGTCCTGGGAAATCTGCTCTGCCGACCAAGGCAGCTTCCCGGTCGCAACGGCCTCTTTCAGCTGTAGTTTCCAGCATCCATGCGCGCCGACCGCGTCTTTAATCTGCCGGTCCAGATCTACCTTGTCCATCCGGACACCTTTCAAAACTGCTACTCATAACAACCATAAAACCATAACCGAGCATACGTAAATGATGGTTAACGCCGCCGGGCTGCCGATCCGGGAAATACTACCGGCCCGGTGGCGCCACCTGTGGAGAGAGCACAGGGACGTCCATCCGGGCGGGAGAAGGGGCGCGTTGCAACCCGTTTTAACTTTCTTCAGGCGGCTGCAAAATCCATCAGGAAGCCACGCGACGGATCGGTCTCTGCCAGCCGTTTGCGAACCGGTCCCAAGGCGCCAAGGCATTGCGTGTCGATGATGCTTGCACCTGCGGTTTCCAGCGCCACGGCGATTGCCAGCGGTTCAAACGCACCCGACGGTCCCATCGGGTGAAATGTCTTCAGGCGGCTTTGCTGCGGCGTCATAGCGTCCTCCGGTTCCTTTGAACGTTGCTTAATCCACCATACCCGACAGGCCTGCGCGCCGCAGCACGGCAGGAGAACAGTCAGCGATGCTGACGGGTTAGCCCTCCTATCCAAAAGGATGGGAAACGGTCCCGACCCGCAGAAGACCCCGGAAACGCAAAAACCCGGGCGTTATCGCCCGGGTTTTCTAAGGTTTTAAACTGACTTTGGATCAGTGCAGTTTGGCGTCCACATCCGCGATGGCCGCGTCGATCAGCTTGTTCGCCTCGGTTGCAGTCATCTGCTTGGCGATAACCTGATCCGCAGCTGCAACCGCGATGGAAATGGCCTGATCACGCACTTCCTTCACAGCCGATGCTTCGGCAGAAGCGATCTGCTCTTCGGCTGCAGCCAGACGGCGTGCAATCGAGGTTTCCAGATCGGATTTTGCTTCATCTGCGGCTTTGACGGCGTCCTCGCGGGCGGCCGCAACGATGCGGTCAGCCTGCGCCTGGACTTCCTGCTGCTTACGCTCGTAGGAGGCCAGGATGGTCTGGGCTTCTTCCCGCAGGGCGCGGGCTTCGTCCAGCTCTTTCTGGATACCTTCGGCGCGCGAATCCAGCTGGCTGCCCAGCAGGCTCGGCACCTTCACGAACAGCAGAATGCCGACGAACAGAAGGAACGCGATCAGAACAACAAAGTTGGTGTTGCTCATGGACAGGAACGGACCACTTGCGGCAAAGGCCGGGGAAGTGGCGCCAAGGGTCAGGGCAATTGCCAGAACTGTGCGCATGTCCTTATCCTTTCATCCGTTCATCGACCGCAGCCGATACCGCTTTCGCGT
Source organism: Phaeobacter sp. SYSU ZJ3003 (assembly GCF_041300735.1). Lineage (NCBI taxonomy): Bacteria > Pseudomonadati > Pseudomonadota > Alphaproteobacteria > Rhodobacterales > Roseobacteraceae > Phaeobacter > Phaeobacter sp. SYSU ZJ3003. The sequence goes on from NZ_PXNU01000032.1 coordinate 49,659, forward strand.
CCGCCTTGCCGCCCAGGGCTGCAACCAGCGCCTCTGCGGTGTCGGTCGCCACAACCTTCACGCTTTCCAGCGCGCCGGCTTTGATCTCTGCGATGGCCTTTTCGGACTCGGCGGCCTTCTCGGCGATCTGTGCATCCGCCTTGGCGATTGCATCGTTCAGATCAGCCTGAATTTCCGCGCGGGTCTCTGCGGCGATGCGCTGCGCCTCGGCGCGTGCGTCGGCCAGAGCCTTGTTATATGCGTTTTCGGCCTCGACCGCTTTGGCTTTCAGATCTTCAGCCGCGGCGAGGTCATTGGTGATCGTTCCCTGGCGTTCCGCCAGTACCGCCGCAATGCGGGGCAGAGCCACGCGCGACAGAATGAGGTAGATCACGACCAGCGCAACGGCGAGCCAGAAGATCTGGTTTCCGAAGGTCGAGAAATCCAGTTGCGGCATGCCCGGTGCAGACCCGTGCGCTGCGTCCGCCGCGCCGTGTGCTGCCTCTTGCGTATTTGATGCCATGTCGTTCTCCTTGGGAACTTGCCGTTACACCGGGCAGCGCGATGATCCGCACTGCCCGGCCGTAAGGATTGAGGTTCCTGAGGTCTTAGACAGCGAACATCAGCAGCAGAGCGACCAGGAACGAGAAGATGCCCAGAGCTTCTGCAAAGGCGATGCCGATGAAGAGAGTTGCGGTCTGGCCGGCGGCTGCCGACGGGTTGCGCAGAGCGCCTGCCAGGAAGTTGCCGGCTACGTGGCCCACACCGATTGCGGCTGCGCCGGAACCGATTGCTGCCAGGCCTGCGCCGATGAACTGACCGAGTTGTGCGATATCGCCTTCCATGGGTTTTCTCCTTACGATGGAATTGGTGATTTAGGGTCTCGGGTGAGCCGGACAGCTCACCCGGATGAGGGAACGATCCTGCCTTAGTGGCTCGGGTGCAGTGCGTCCTTGAGGTACACGCAAGTCAGGATGGTAAAGACGTAGGCCTGGATGAAGGCCACAAGAACTTCGAGAGCGTAAACTGCGGTGATGGCAAAGATCGGCAGGAAGCTGAATGCGCCCAGAGCAGCGGCAAAACCTGCGAACACCTTCAGAACCGCGTGGCCAGCCATGACGTTACCCGCAAGACGAATGGAGTGGCTGACGGGGCGAACGAAGTAGGAAATAAGTTCGATGATGGCCAGGATGGGGCGCAGCGGCAGCGGCGCGCTCGACACCCAGAACAGGCCCAGGAAACCGGCGCCGTTCTTGACGAAACCGACGATGGTCACGGTGAAGAACACCAGCGCAGCCAGAACCGCGGTCACGGCGATGTGGGAGGTGGTGGTGAAGGACATAGGCAGCAGACCCAGGAAGTTCGCCATCACGATGAACATGAACAGGGTCATGATGTAGGGGAAGAACTTCACACCGTCCTTGCCTGCAACGTCTTCAACCATCTTGTAGATGAAGCCGTAGGCCAGTTCCGCAACCGACTGGGCGCGGCTCGGCACGATGGCGCGGCGCGAAGAGCCCAGAACCAGCAGCGCGAAGACTGCGACGACTGCGAGGCCCATCCACAGGGTCACGTTGGTGGGGGTGTACCAGGAAATGTGGTCACCGCCGAACAGCGGGGTCACGATGAACTGATCCATCGGGTGGATCGCCAGGGCGGCATGCTCGGGTGCAAACACAACCCCTGCTACAAGGGCCAGCGCCAGTGCCGCGTAAAAGAAAATCTTGCCCATCTGTCCGTGTCTCCTGTCGCCAGTGCCTTCCCCCTTGGGGTCAGCCCCGGTCTTGCGCATTTTTGTCGGCCTCTTCGGCCAGTTTCTCGTTCTGGATCTCCTGCGCCGTGCGAAGCATCGTCTTCACCCCGGCGGCAAGCCCCAGCATTATGAACAGCACCATGAAGATGGGCAGGGTTCCAAACAGGTGGTCCAGCCCGTATCCGATGCCAAAGCCGATCCCGAGACCGGCTACCAATTCGATCACCATCCGCCAGGCCTGATTGGCCAGAGAGTAGTGTTCATCCACGCGCGGCTTGGGCTCCTGGGCCTTACGCGCCTCCGCCAGCTTTGCCTCCAGCTGCGCCATGCGCTGCTTTTGGTCGTCATCTGTCACGGGCGCCATCCTCACGTGAATTCTGAAGAGGGTGCTAAGGGGTGCGGGGCTCAGAGTCAATTGCCCAGATAGGGCTGCGACAAGCAGTCTACCGCATTGAAATTAAACCACATTCCAAACCATCGCCATCGCCGGGTTTGTCGAACAGGAGGCCAGATGCGTCGATTCCGGGTAAAAACCCTTATTCAACTTTTCGGTTAAGTAAGAAAACAGCGCCTAAGCGCGCTATACGACAGAGCATGCTGGGCCTTGACCGGTGGGCGCGCTGCGTCTAACGCCAAAGGGTGACTAACCGCGCCGATCTCGATACCGTCTTTGCCGCTCTCGCCGATCCCACCCGGCGGGCGATCCTGACCATGTTGCTCGAAGACGACATGGCCGTCACTGATGTGGCCGATCCTTTCGAGATGTCTTTGGCTGCGATTTCCAAGCACCTGACCATTCTGACCCGGGCCGGGCTCATCGCGCAGGAAAAACGCGGCCGGGTGAAATGGTGCAAGCTGCAACCTGACGCCCTGCGCAGCGCCTCGGTCTGGATGCAGGGTTTTGGCCAGTTCGAGCCGGTGAACCTTGATGCCTTTGAACGGTTTCTCGCCACCGAACTCGGCAGCGATACGGCAGAGGCCAGCGAATAATCCCATCGGGCCCGCCCCTCAGGTCGGGGCGCGGGCCGGTTTCGCGTCATCTTCCAGCAACAGCACCAGCGCGATGACCGTCAGAGCGATCCCTACCAGCAACAGCCCAGATGGCACCGGACGCCCCAACGCAATTTCCCAGACAATCACCCAGCTGGGCGTCAGATAAGTATAAGCCATGACCTTGGCCGAGGGCAGGTGCAGGGTTGCGTATTGCAGCAGGACAAAGGTCGTCGCGCTGGCAAAGATCGCCAGATAGAAAAGTCCGATCCAGACAATGCCCGGCAGGTTCATCCAATCCGTGCTGCGGATATCGTTCCAGCCAAAGACGGTCAGGATCACCCCGCCAGCGATCAGCATCCCGAAGGTAAAGACCACCGCAGGCTCGCCCCGGTTCAGCTTGCGCACCATGGGGGTATAGACCGCGTGCGAGACACAGCCGATGAAATAGATCATCTCTCCCTGGCCGATCTCAAAGGCGGTGAAGGCGGACCAATCGGCGCGGAAGATGACCCAGAGCGCGCCAGTGGCTCCGATGGCCAGCGCCAGCGCCATACGCGGCGTTGTCACCTGCCGCAGCAGGATCCAGCCGAAGAGACCGCTCATCACCGGGGTCAGGGTAAAGACCGCTGAGGCGCTGACCGGATCCGCTGTCTTCAGCCCATAGAACATCAGCACAAAATAGGCCGCGAACAGTCCGCCCAGCACCAGAAACCGCCAGGGAGCGCGAAAATGGCTGGCGCGGAACTTCCGCGTGCCGAGCGCCACAGCGCCGATCAGCACCGCCGCAAGGGCAAACCGCGCCGCATTGAGCGCCGCCGGGGCGATTTCATTGGCAACCATGACCCCAAGCGAGAAAGACCCCGCCACCAGAGCCGAAAACACAAGCATGGCGATGTGGCCGCGCAGCGCCGGGGTCAGGCCACCCATTCTTTCGACCTTTCCTTCAGGAACTTCAGGAAGCTCTGCACCTTGTTGGTGCGGTGCAGATCGACATGGGTGACCAGCCACAGGCTGCCTTCCCACTCCTTCAACGGCTCCATCATCGGCACCAGATTGCTGTGCCGGGCGGCTTCCCACAGGGACATGAAACCGATCCCGGCATCGGCCAGAATGGCCTCCTGCATCGCGACACCGTCCGTGCAGCGGAACATGATCGTCTCGGGCGTAGTGTGATCCCGCAGCCACCTGTTAAAGGGCGCCCGGCTGTCTGCGTTGTCGCTGCCGACGAAACGGTGGTTCGGCAGATCCTCGACACCGTTCAGCATGCCGTGCTTGTCCACGTAACTCTGGGTGGCGAACAGCCCCACTCGCTGACTCAGGAAGGGTTGTACCACGTTGTCGGGCTGATCGGGGGCATTGCCTGCCCGCAGCGCCACATGCGCCTCACCATACTCCAGCCGAAACAGGCGCTCACCGGTCAGATAGCGGATGATCAATCCAGGATGCATCTGCTGGAACTCGGTCAGCACCGGCACCAGAAGATGCGACAGGGACGACAGAGAGGTCACCACCAGTTCACCCGTGACTTCATCCCCCTGCCCTTTGAGCCGCCCAGCCAGCTGGCTGAACTGATCATCCGTGGTCTGCGCCACCCGCAGCAGATCCTGCCCCGCTTCGGTCGGGGTATAGCCGCGCGCGTGACGCTGGAACAGTTTCACCCCCATCCGGGCTTCGATTGCGTCGATATGGCGGATGACCGTGGCGTGGTGGACCCCCAGAACCTCTGCCGCGCCGCTGACCGTTCCCATGCGAGCCACCTGATAGGCCGTACGCACCTCATCCCAGTTTTCCATTCCGGTCTCCGTCTGCAAATTACCCAGCTGCGCACGCACGCACACGAGCTGTGATTTATCAGCGATTGTGTTCAGTTTTGCAATCGTACATCTCAATAGCAGAGCTTCACTCGTGAACAGGAAAAAGACAATGACCAAGACCGTATTGCATATCGACTCCTCGGCCCGCCGCGAAGGTTCGGTGTCCCGTGACCTCAGCGCCAAGATCGTTGACCGCCTGGCAGCAGACACAGTTGTCCGCCGCGATCTGGCCACGCCGCTGCCGATGCTGAGCGAGGACTGGATCAACGCCAACTTCACACCGGCCGATCAGCGCAGCGACGAGCAGAAACAGCTTCTGGCCCAGTCCGATGCCTTGGTGGAAGAACTGAAAGCCGCTGACACACTGGTCATCGGCGCGCCGATCTACAACTTTGCCGTTGCCTCCAGCCTCAAGGCCTGGATCGATCTGGTTGCCCGCGTCGGCGTGACCTTCAAATACACCGATCAAGGCCCGGTTGGCCTGCTGGAGGGCAAGCGCGCGATCATCGCCCTCGCCTCTGGCGGCACCGAAATTGGCTCCTCCATCGACTTTGCCTCCGGGTACCTGCGCTACATGCTGGGCTTCATGGGCATCACCGACGTCGAAATCGTGGCAGCTGACACGCTGGCCGTCGATGCGGATGCAGCCCTGGCGCGCGCCAACACCCAGATCGAGTCGCTGGCGGCCTGATCCCCGGCCCTTCTCGGGACACACAAAAAACAAAAGAGCCCCCGCATCGGGGGCTCTTTGCGTTTAAAATGCTGCCTGAATGGCAACAGGCCGGGCGATCAGGCCTCGATCTCTTTGATCATGTCGACGCGTGTTGCGTGGCGGCCACCTTCGAATTCGGCAGACAGAAAAGCGTCAGCGATCTCCAGCGCCAGACCTTCACCCACCACGCGGGCACCGATCGACAGGATATTGGCATCGTTGTGTTCGCGGATCATCCGGGCCGAAAACGGGTCAGAGCAAACGCCGCAGCGGATGCCTTTGACTTTGTTCGCGGCCATCATGATGCCCTGCCCGGTGCCACAAAGGATGATGCCCAGGTCGCAATCGCCCGAAGCCACTTTCTGCGCCGCTGCTTCGCCGTGCTTGGGGTAATGAGTGCTTTCCGGCGTGGTCGGGCCGATGTCAACCACCTCCCAGCCCTGTGCCTCGATATGCTTGGCGATGGCCTGCCGCATGTCGATCGCGGCATGATCGCTGGAAAGAACGATACGTTTGGTGTCTGCCATGATAAAGGTGTTCCCTTGATGATGTTGCGGATCAGACGGCGGCTGTGCCTCAGATCCAGTTTACCGCAACCCCGATGCGGTCGAAGAATGCCAGAAGATCGCCGCGCGGCATGACCACGGTGCGGTCGTTGACCAGCGGATGCATGTTGATCACATCCACGTCCTGCGCGGCGCGATCCAGATAGAATGTCACGTTCTTTTCGACGCCGGTGATCATCGCCAGCGGGCTGACAGCGCCGGGCCGGATGCCCAGATGCTCCATCAACCGGTCTGCCGATCCAAAGCTGAGCCCGGGCGCGCCGATCTCCTTGCCCAGTGCCTTGAGGTCAACCTCGCGGTCCTGCTCGACCGAGATCAGATAATTCCGCTTCTTGCGGTCACGCAAATAGAGGTTCTTGATCTTCAGCGCCGAGACACCCGGCTCGGCCATGTCGGCCTCGACCGTCTTGGCCTCTTCCACGGTGCGCAGCGGCACATGTTCATGCAGCCTGTAGGTCAGCCCCCAATCCTCCAGCCGCGCCAAGAGCGCGTCCGAGGAAACAGGCATGTCATCATGTTGATCGACTGTGGCGTCCACTTTCGCTTCCATAGGCTCGCATTCCGCTCTATCTGAACTGTCCAGTTGGCACCTCTATTGCCGCAAATCGGCCGCAGGCACAATGCGGCCCCATCGCAGGCGCGCTCTGCACCGGTCTGCTCTGGTCCGCGCGGTTGACTCCTGCCCCCATCCGGCGTATCGACAGCCAACTTTCCGGAAGATCGCCCGAGTCTTCCGGTCCCCGTGCATTCGCCGGGGATCGCCCTCCACCAGCGTGTTACGCCCGTGGGGGCATTTGTGCATGGGCGTCATGGTCCCTACATACGGGGGCAGGAAACCGTAACCGGCTCAGGAGGCCGCAAGGCATGTTTGAAAATCTATCCGAACGCCTTTCCGGTGTTTTCGACCGGCTGACGAAACAGGGCGCCCTGTCCGAGGAAGACGTCAAGACCGCCCTGCGCGAAGTGCGTGTTGCCCTGCTGGAGGCCGACGTTTCGCTGCCCGTGGCGCGCGATTTCGTCAAAAAGGTGCAGGAACAGGCGACCGGTCAGGCCGTGACCAAATCAGTGACGCCGGGCCAGCAGGTCGTCAAGATCGTGCACGACGCCCTTGTGGACACCCTGCGCGGTGAAGGCGATCCGGGCGAGTTGAAGATCGACAACCCACCCGCGCCGATCCTGATGGTCGGCCTGCAGGGCTCGGGTAAGACCACCACCACCGGTAAGCTGGCCAAGCGGCTGAAGGAAAAAGAGGGCAAGAAGGTCCTGATGGCCTCGCTTGACGTCTATCGCCCGGCGGCGATGGATCAGCTGGCCGTCCTTGGCACCCAGATCGGCGTCGACACCCTTCCCATCGTCAAGGGCCAGAAACCCGTCGACATCGCCAAACGTGCCAAGCAGCAGGCGGCCTTGGGCGGCTATGACGTCTACATGCTCGACACCGCCGGTCGTCTGCAGATCGACGAAGTCCTCATGCAGGAAGTCGAGGACGTGCGCGATGTGGTTTCCCCGCGCGAAACCCTGCTGGTGGTCGATGGTCTGACCGGTCAGGTCGCGGTCGAGGTCGCCGAGGAGTTCGACGCCAAGATCGGCATCTCCGGCGTGGTCCTCACCCGGATGGACGGCGACGGGCGCGGCGGTGCGGCACTTTCTATGCGCGCCGTCACCGGCAAGCCGATCCGCTTTGTCGGCCTGGGCGAAAAGATGGACGCCATCGAGACCTTTGAGCCGGACCGGATCGCGGGCCGGATTTTGGGCATGGGCGACATCGTTGCGCTGGTAGAAAAGGCCCAGGAAACCATCGAGGCCGAACAGGCCGAGCGTATGATGAAGCGCATGATGAAGGGTCATTTCAATATGAATGACCTGAAGATGCAGCTGGAACAGATGCTCCAGATGGGCGGCATGCAGGGCATGATGCAGATGATGCCCGGCATGGCAAAGATGGCCAAACAGGTCGAGGATTCCGGCATGGACGACAAGGTGCTGAAGCGCCAGATCGCCATGATCCAGTCGATGACCAAGAAAGAACGTGCCAACCCTGCCTTGTTGCAGGCCTCGCGCAAGAAACGCATCGCGGCCGGCTCCGGCATGGAGGTCTCCGACCTCAACAAGCTTCTGAAGATGCACCGCCAAATGGCGGATGTGATGAAGAAGATGGGCAAGATGGGCAAAGGCAAGATGCTGAAACAGGCCATGAAGGGCATGTTTGGCAAAGGCGGCGGTATGCCCGATATGGCAGGTGGTCTGCCCGGCGGCATGGATCCCAGCCAGATGGACCCCAAGGCGCTGGAAGCCGCAGCCAAGGCGATGGGCGGCAAGGGTGGCCTGCCCGGCGGTCTGCCAGGTCTTGGCGGCATGGGCGGACTGCCCGGTGGTCTCTCCGGTTTTGGCAAGAAGAAGTAACAGCTCATGACCGTGACTATTCCCACCATCGAAACCGAACGCCTGATCCTGCGCGCGCCGGAACTGTCGGACTTCGACGTGATGTGCGAATTCTATGCGTCCGAACGCGCCACCTACGTCGGCGGCCAGATGAAGCCCGAGCAGGTCTGGCGCCACCTCGCCTGCGAGATCGGTCACTGGCACATGCTGGGCTACGGCCGCTGGATGGTGGATGAAAAATCCACCGGCAAGGTTGCGGGCAACATTGGCCTGTGGAACCCGCATGGCTGGCCCGAGCCGGAAATCGGCTGGGACCTGTTCGAAGGTTTCGGCGGCAAAGGCTACGCCACCGAGGCGGCAACAGCTGCGCGCTCTTTTGCTTATGACGTTCTGGGGTGGGACACCGTGATCAGCCTGGTGAACCCGGAAAACCACGCCTCGCGCGCGGTGGCAAAACGCCTGGGTGCGCGCCGCGATGGTGATTACACCCATCCGCGCCTTGGCACGCTGGAGCTTTGGCGTCACCTGTCCCCGGCAGAGGTCACCGACGGCGGCATGGAGGCTTATGCCTGATGCCAGCCACCATCCCGACCATTGAAACCAAGCGTTTGATCCTGCGCGGCCCCGAGCCCGAGGATTATCCGAACTTTAAGGCGACATTTTCGTCTTATCGCGCGCGTTTCATGGGCGGGCCGCTGAACCCGTATGAATCCTGGATGCTGTATGCCGCTGAAATCGGCCACTGGCAGATCCGCGGCTTTGGCATGTGGATGATCCACGACAAGGTCACGGACGAGACCTACGGCATGGCGGGCGGCTGGAAACCCGCAGGCTGGCCCGAGCGTGAAATCGCCTGGATCATCTGGCCTGAAAAGGCTGGAAAGGGCTACGCGCTGGAGGCGACCAGCGCCGCGCGGAGATATTTCTACGACACCTTGGGCTGGGATGGGGCGGTCAGCTACATCGACCCCAAGAACCTCGATTCCATCCGCCTGGCCGAACGCCTTGGCGCCAAGAAGGACAATGATGCCGAGACCATCGACGGCAGCGACGCGGTCTACCGGCATCCCTCGCCCGAGGTGCTGAAGGGCAGCCAGATTGCCCATGGCATCGAGATGGAAATCAGCCACTACGCCGACCCGCTGTTCAAACCGAAAGGATGGGCCATTGACTGACATGAGCAATGATCCTGTTGCACGCGCCGCCGAAATCCTGAAAGGGCACCGCGAAAGCATCGACCGGCTGGACGCGATCCTTGTCTATACCCTCGGCGAGCGCTTCAAGCACACCCAGGCAGTGGGCAAGCTGAAAGCCGAACACGACCTTCCCCCGTCCGATCCGGCCCGCGAGGCAAAGCAGATCGCACGGCTTGAAGACCTGGCAACTCAGGCGGACCTCGACCCTGAATTTGCCAAGGCGTTCCTGAACTTCATCATTGATGAGGTCATTCGCCACCATAAGAAACACCAAGAATAAGCGGGATTGATCCGACAACCGGAAATCCCGTTCAACGCCATCAAAGGAGAATGAAACCATGGCAATGAAAATTCGTCTGGCCCGCGGCGGCTCTAAAAAGCGTCCCTTCTACCGCATCGTGGCTGCTGACAGCCGCATGCCCCGTGACGGTCGCTTCATCGAGAAGCTCGGCACCTACAACCCGCTGCTGCCGAAAGACAGCGAAGAGCGCGTGAAAATGGACATGGAGCGCGTTCAGGCATGGCTCGACAAGGGCGCCCAGCCCACCGACCGTATCGCCCGGATGCTGGAAGCCGCCGGTGTGCGCGCCAAAACCGAACGCAACAACCCCAAGAAAGCTGTTCCCGGCAAGAAAGCTCAGGAGCGCGCTGAAGAGAAAGCCGCCAAGGCCGCCGAAGCTGCTGAAGCCGCTGAAGCACCCGCAGACGCGGAATAAGACCATGACGCTGCGAAAGACCCGTGATCAGGGCGCCTTCCCTGAGGGCTTTCGCAGCGAATTGGACCGGTTGATGCGGCTTCGGCGCGATGTGCGCCGTTTCCGCAGGGACCCTGTGGACGAGGCAGTGCTTGCGCGCTGCCTCTCTGCGTTTCTGCTGGCGCCTTCGGTGGGGCTCAGCGAACCCTGGCGCGTTCTACGTATCGAAAGCGATACCGCCCGCGCCGCAGCCCTTGAGAATTTCAAGGCCGCCAACGCCGAAGCGTTGCAAGGCTACTCTGGCGCACAAGCCGAACGTTACGCCGGGCTGAAACTCTCGGGCATGCAGGAGGCGCCGGTGCAACTGGCGATCTATTGCGACGATGCCACCAGCAAGGGGCACGGTCTGGGCGCAGGCAGCATGCCGGAAATGCGGCGTTATTCCGTGGTCTGCGCCATCACCCTGTTCTGGCTGTCGCTGCGCGCCGAAGGGTTGGGCCTTGGCTGGGTCTCGGTGCTGGATCCCGAGCAGCTGAACCGCGATCTGAAGGCCCCGGAAGGTTGGCAGCTGATCGGCTATTTCTGCATTGGCCACCCCGAAGTCACCGAGGACGAGACCCCGGAACTGGAACAGCAAGGCTGGGAAAGCCGCCGGGACGGCCTGCCGGTCGAAACCCGCTGATCCCCAAGCCGGCATCTGCCGACCTCTTGGAGGCGGCCAGCGAAACTTCGCCTTGTCATGAACACCCCAATGGCTCAGATAGGGTTGGATGAAACCGGTCTGCGATCAACAGTTACACAGGATACAGCCATGAGCGATCTGATTTGCATCGGCGCGGTGGCCGGCGCCTTTGGGGTACGAGGCGAAGTCCGCCTGAAAAGCTTTTGCGCCAATCCCGAGGACATTGCGACGTATGGCCCGCTCAGTTCCGAGGACGGCAGCCAGAGCTATACCGTGTCACTGACATCGGTAGTCAAAAACGGCTTTGCTGCGCGCCTTGGCGGGGTGGAGACCAAGGAACAGGCCGATGCGCTGAAGGGGCTGCGCCTTTTTGCCCCGCGCGATCGCCTGCCAAGCCTGCCGGATGATGAGTATTATCATGCCGACCTGATCGGTCTTGATGTCTATGATACCGGCGGCACCCTGCTGGGGCAGGTGAAATCGGTACAGAACCACGGCGCTGCCGATCTGTTGGAACTGCACGGCCCGGGGATGAAGAACACGGTTCTGCTGCCCTTTACCCTTGCGGCGGTCCCGACAGTGGATCTGGAACAGGGCCGGATCATCGCCGACCCACCCGAAGGGCTGTTCTGAGCCGGGCTGTACGCTCCCCGACCCTTATGTTTCAGCCACGATCGTTTTTCTGAAACCAGTCAAAAACCATCTCCACCCCGCTCAGAAGGGTGCTGTCCCGCGCCTGCAGATCTGCGCCCGGCGCGGGCAGGCGCAGCCATGAGCGGTAGAGGCGATGCAGAAACAGGAACCGGAAAACCGGATCTTGCGTCACGGCCTGCCCGTAGCCTTGCTCAAAGGCGGCCCAGTCGCTGCACGCGACGCTGCCAAATCCAACCGCCTTCCCCTGCGCGCCGCCCCCTGTGGCCAGATGGTCGGGCAAGTTCGCCAACCAGAGATTGGCAATATCCGAATGCGGCAGGGAAAACCGGGCGTTGGAAAAATCGATGAATGAGACCAGATCCTCGGTGATCAGGATGTTCCTAAAATGCAGATCCCCATGCTGCAGCGCCGCCTGATAGGGCAGCCCTCGCGCCTCCCGCGCGAAGCGGTGCAGCATCGCACAGAGGCCTAAAAACCTATTTGACCTGCGGATCTGCAAATCGCCCGCCCGCACCTTGGCGGCCCGGCCCTGCACCCGCGCCAGATGCGGTTTTGGCCAAAACCGGCGCTGCTCCACCGCTCCGGCCGCATGCAACTGCGCCACGGCACCGCCAATCCGGCGCAGCAGAACCTCCCTATTGCCCAGACCGTGGTCCGCAAAGGACAACTCGCGATAGGCGGTTTCCCCGGGCGCAAACTCAAAAAGCGCGATGGGACGCTCCGGATCCAGCCAGACCAGCTCCGGCACATTGACGCCCAGAACCTCCCGGAGCGCCTGCGCCGCCGCACGATGGCGGTCGTGGTGGGCGCGCAAGGCCGCCAGATTGCCCTCAGCAAAATCCGCCCGCAGCACGAAACGCCGTTCGTCAGCCGTCCGGATCCCCAGAACCGCGCGGCTGTCCCGCCGGGACGAATTCACCTGCATCATGCTGAAAGCGGCCCCATCCGGCGGCAGGCCCGCGTCTGCGGCAATCCCCGGCCAAAGGGCCATCGCACGCTGCTCCACCTCTGCCACGGATGGCTTCTGGTGGAAGGCAGGCAGCCGGTTCATCATTTCATCGGGCATGGCAGGGGCAAAGCTTTCTGTTGCGACCGGCCCAGTTTCAACTAAACAACGGGATATGAGCAACCCGACAAAATCCCATGGCCGCAAGGCGATCCGCCCAACGCTGAAACCGCGTGAACTGATGACACCGACTCCGGATTTGGCCGGGGTGTGGAAGGTCAAGATCATGACCCTGTTTCCCACCGCCTTTCCCGGTGTGCTGGGCGAAAGCCTGACCGGCAAGGCCCTGCAGGAAGGGCTGTGGCAGATGGAGACCATCGACCTGCGCCAGTTCGGCGTCGGCAAGCATCGCAACGTGGATGATACCCCCGCAGGCGGCGGCGCCGGGATGGTGCTGCGCCCCGATGTGCTGGGCGAGGCGATCGACCATGCCATGGATGGGGTGCAGGGCAACTGGCCGCTGATCTACCTGTCGCCGCGCGGGCGGCGCATGGATCAGAAGATGATGCAGAACCTCGCGCGTTGCGACGGCATGACCCTGCTGTGCGGGCGGTTCGAAGGCGTCGATGAACGCGTGCTGGAACACTATGGCATTCAGGAGGTCAGCCTCGGCGATTTCGTGATGACCGGCGGCGAAATCGCGGCGCAGGCCCTGATCGACGCCACCGTGCGACTGATCCCCGGCGTCCTGGGCAACCAAGCCTCAACCGAGGAGGAAAGCTTTTCCTCCGGGCTGCTGGAACATCCGCAATACACCCGCCCCGCCGAATGGAAGGGTCGCGAGATCCCCGAGGTCCTGATGTCCGGCCACCACGGCAAGATCGCCGAGTGGCGTCACCAGATGAGCGAAGAGATCACCAAGGCGCGCCGCCCGGACCTGTGGGACGCCTATTGCGAGACCAAGCAGGACTGATCCGGGGGCGGCGCCTATACAGCCCCCGGCCCTACTGCGTCAGGGCGCGGCGTTGTTCTTCTTGACGGTCAGGTCCGTCCCCTTGCGGAAGGTGATGTCCCCCTTGGACTGCTTGCGCTCGGTCTCCCAGCCCAGCTGCCCCGAGGAAATGCTATCGTCGGGATAATGCGTCTTCAGCTTCCAGGCGCCGCCGCCTGCGCTGCGCTCCAGCACCACCCGGCAATGCGGGATCATCTTCACCCCGCCATCGCGTTCGATGAACTTGACGTTCAGCGCCTTGAACAGCTGATCCATGGTCTGTGCGCCGGTTTCGAATTTCTCCAGTTCGCTCTTCACGGTGGACACATCGACAGCGTCACCATCACGCTCAACCGCGTAGCCCCAGCCAACCGAACTGGATGGCTTGCCCAAGAGCACGGTCAGATTCTTGAACTCGGTGGTGACCGCCGTGTGGTCCGAGGTGTTGCCCTCGGCCCAATGGGTGAAATCCTTGAGCTTGTTGGCCACGTCCAGCGCTGCCTCTACCGCTTCTTTTTCCAGAACCGGCGTGGCCCACATAGACCCTTTGCCGCCGCTGTACTGGGTCCTGTCGAACTTGTTGACGATATTCTGCGCGGTCTTGTCGATGTCAGCGATCACGCGTTTGCCGTCCTCTTCGGTGTAGGTGACCTTGACCTGGTTCCAGGTTTCCGTCTGTGTCACCCCCTTTTCCTGGCGGCTGACGCCCGAAGTATTACCATCCTGATCCGGCGTGACGCCATCCTGCGTTGAAGCGCGCATCGCCTGCCGCTCCATCCCGGTCTGTGCGCCGTGGCGGCCGGTGCCATGTCCCTCGCCACCCTCTTCGGCCTTTAGCCTCTCCTCCTGCCAGGCCTGCGCCTCGGCCTGTTTCTTGATCAGCGCCTCGATCTGGGAGCGGGCCTGATCCACCGGCACGCTGTCCAGCATCTCATCCAGCGCCGAGATGCGTGATTTGATATTGCCCAGCGCGGTGACGAATGCCTTTTCCTTCTCCAGCTTCTCGCTTTTCATTTTCTCGATGTTGTCCAGCAGCTCGCTGCGCGAGGTCTCAAGCACTTTGCTTGCCGTGTCGAGCCGCTTCGAACTGGCCTCGACCTGTCGCTGCTTGGAGGCGATATCCTTTGGCTTGGTCAGCCCCGACAGAGTGTCCTGCAGATCCTTCAGCACACCTGCCTCGCGGGTCACGGCAGCCTCCAGTTTCTTCAGCTTTTCAGCCTCGGATTTGATGCGCGACGCGAGCATCTTGGCGGCCTGGCCCGCATCCGACTTGTCAAAATCCGCGCTCCGCTTCTCGACGCTCTGCTCTTCGGAGGCCAGCGCCTCCTTCACATAGCCGACCATTTCCTTATCCAGCAGTTCCAGCCGTTTCTGTCCCTCGGCCCATTCACCCTTCTTGAAATGCTCGACGACGGCGGCAAAATGCTGACGCAGCGCCTTGCGCTCATCATCCATGATCTTGCCTTTGACCTTGTCAAAGCGGGCCGTGGTCGCCTTCAGCCGGGTCTTGGCGTTGACCTCTTCACGCGACGCCTCTGATCCGCCGCCGATCAGGCCAATCAGCTCTTCCATCCGGGTGTTGAGTTTGCTCAAGATCGCGGCTGCCTTGTCCACCGCGCTGTCCTTCTGCTCCTCAATCTGGCCGAACAGGATGCGCAGCTCCTTGCGTTCCTCGTCGGTGATCTTGCCCTTGATCTTGTCAAACCGCGACACCACCGCCTGCAGCCGTTTTTCGAACTTACCATCGGCGCTGTCCGCCCCGCCTGCGTCCACATCGGCGTCCACGATCTTGTAGGCGAATTGCGTGCCCTTCATGACCGGCTTCAGATTCTTTTCCAGAATCTTGCCCTTGACCGGGCTCAGCTTCAGGGTGCCATCCTCGACAAAACAGCGGCCGACGGCGTGCGTCTTGGCCTTGGCTTTCAGCTCTTTCAGCAACGGCGCGGCGGTCTCTCCGACCACCAGAATAGTCTGCGGCGCGCCATTGAGCGCCACCTGATCGTAGTAATGAAACTCGCTCAGGTTCGCGTCGAGCTTTTTGAGTTCCTTCTTCAGCTCCGCCTTGTAGCTTTGCTCACTATTGAAAATATCCAGCTTTTTGAAAGGCATGGTCACTCCTCCTACCCATGAGGCACATTTAAACAGCACGGCCAGAAAGAGCCGGCGCAACAACTTGATCTATCAATTCCCCCAAACGGTAGCCCCATAAGCCCCGGCGAGCAAAACAAAAGCGTTGCGAAGAAGTGGGGTTACGGCACAATTCCCTTGAAACATTGGCGCCACAGGCCTAAAAGCCGCTCGTCTGGTACCGGATTCGGTTCCGGGCGTTCTGCCTATGTGCGCATATCCTGCCTGACTTTCTTCGGTCATCTGACAGGGCGCGGATCGGCACTCAGGAACGATCGGTGTGATCTCTGGCGGGCTGCACAAGCGGGACCCGGTGAAGACCAAGAGCTCTCATATCCGCGCAAAACTTCGTGGAACAACCACGAGCAAAATAGGAGAAGATCAGATGGACCTGATCGCACAGCTGGAGGCGGAACAAGTTGCCGCCCTGGGGAAAGAGATCCCCGATTTCAAAGCCGGTGACACCATCCGCGTCGGCTACAAAGTGACCGAAGGCTCGCGTAGCCGTGTTCAGAACTATGAAGGCGTCTGCATCAGCCGTAAGAACGGTTCTGGCATCGCCGGTTCCTTCACCGTCCGCAAGATTTCGTTTGGCGAAGGCGTGGAGCGTGTGTTCCCGCTGCATTCGACCAACATCGACAGCATCACCGTCGTACGCCGTGGCCGCGTGCGTCGTTCCAAGCTGTACTACCTGCGTTCGCGTCGCGGCAAATCCGCCCGTATCGCTGAAGACGCAAACTACAAAGCTAAAGCGTAAGGAGTGGTATCATGAAAGCCGACACCCATCCCGACTACCACTTCATCGACGTCAAAATGACCGATGGCACCATCATCAAGATGCGTTCCACCTGGGGCAAAGAAGGCGACCAGCTGTCGCTGGACATCGACCCCTCCGTGCACCCCGCATGGACCGGCGGTTCGACCCGCCTGATGGACGCCGGTGGCCGCGTGTCCAAGTTCAAAAAGAAATACGAAGGTCTGGGCTTCTAAGACCAACTATCGGTTTCGAAACGAAAACCGCTCCATTCGGGGCGGTTTTTTTTATTTTGGCGCAAGCACAAATTAGATAGAGGCCATGCATAGCCCGAGCAAAAATTGTAAAATCTTTTCAAATTGACAAGCTTTTTGAGGCACAGTTTTTCGAAATCGTGGATACACTGAAACGAAAGGCCGCAGCCAATGCTCTCCCAAGCCAGCCCTTCCCGCATCAAAAACCTCCCCGAGGCTTTGGCGGAGAATCGAGGGCATGGAACCCCCGTGAGCCAATCGGAAGTCACTGCGGCTGTTACTCTTTTCCGAGAAGGCAGAATCTCAGACGCCCTGTCCACAGCACAAGCTCTGGCGAAACGCTCCCCCGACTTGGTCCCATTGCTGGACTTGCAGGGCGCGTGCCTGAAGGCCCAAGGCGACCTGTCAGGCGCTCTGGATTTCTTCAAACGCAGCCTGGAGGCTGGAGGCAATCCCGCCATCGGGCATTTCAATATCGGCGCTATACTTCTTCAACTCAATTACCTCGATCTCGCAACCAAACACCTGAGCAAGGCCGTCGTCCTAGATCCGAAAAACCCGGCGGCGAGCAGAGCACTGGCCATGTCCCTGAACGAACAAGGCCACTATGCGGAAGCCGTGCATATCATCTCAGCTCTTATCGAGAACAATCCGGTTACCGATGAATTACTCAACGTACTGGGCCTATCACTACGCCGCCTTAACCGTCTGACAGAGGCGAAGGCCTGCTATAATTCGGTGACCCCGACCTCACCAGCTGGTGGAGAAGCCCAATATCAGCTTGGCCTCATTGCATTATCCGAAAACAAAAATGACACCGCAAAGCAGCATTTCCAGAACGCTCTGGACCTAAATCCCCGGCTGACGCCCGTGCACCGCAACATGTCCCTGGTGATCACCTATGACAAGGATCATCCCCACCTGAGAGACATGCAACAACTCCTCAACGAGGGCGACCTGCAGCCCAGCGCAGAAAGCGAACTGCGTTTTGCGCTCTACAAAGCTCTGAATGATACCAGGCAGTACGACGCCGCATTTGAGCATCTGGAACAGGGCAACAGCCTCAAGAAGCAAACGATCAGATATTCGATCGAGAAGGACGAAGGCATATTTGCGTACCTGAAGCATACCTTTGCTGAACCGGCACCGGTTGCCACATCTGAGCTCGGCTTTCGGCCAATTTTCATCGTCGGGCTGCCGCGCTCAGGCACAACGGTAACGGAACGCATCCTATGCGGCTGCGAAGGTGTGACAGGCGCTGGCGAATTGCAGTATTCCACAACTGCCATGTCCAAGCTGATGCAGCAGATGGCAACAAAGAAGCAAACGAAATTCACACAAGCCGACGCACAGGCCCTGCGAGACGCAGTTGGGCAGGCCATGCAGGGTCACGCCAATGGCGCACCTGTTGTAATCGACAAGATGCCGCTCAACTTTCGTTGGGTCGGCGGCCTTCTGGCAGCTTTCCCCGAGGCGCGGATCGTCTACACCACGCGCATGCCCCGCGATCAGCTCTGGTCTCTTTATCAGGTTTGCATGGCGGGTAGTGGCAATGGGTTCAGCTATGATCTCAGCGACATTGCCCAATATCAGGCTCTAACGCGGGACCTGATGCAACACTGGATGCGGCTGTTTCCGGACCAGATCCATCAACTGGACTATCACGCGCTCACGAAAGATCCCGAAGAGCACATCCGGCCATTGGTGGATTTCTGCGGGCTGGAATGGTCCGATGACTGCCTGCATCCAGAAAACCGTGAGAGCGCCATTCAAACGGCATCGTTGCAGCAGGCGCGACAGCCGATCTATCATCGCTCGACCCCGGACTGGCTGCCCCACGAGGCACGTCTCGCGTCAGCATTCGAGCAGTTGAACCAATTGGGGCTGTAGCAGCGCCGGAACGAAGTGTTCCAATTAACACATGGCATCCTGCGGCAGTGCATCAGCTGCACTGCTGCCCCCGCCTGATGCGGCAAAAATCAGGCTCTAATTGGGGTAGTTCAACGCTTTTCATTGATTCGGGCACTGTCTATAGTCCGCACAAAATCGCTCCCGCGGCGCGGGGAACCAAAGGGATCATTGAATGGCGCATATCATTGTCGTCGGCAACGAAAAGGGCGGTGCGGGGAAATCCACCGTCTCCATGCATGTGGCAACCGCTCTGGCACGGCTGGGGCACAAGGTGGCGGCGCTGGATCTGGATCTGCGGCAACGCTCGCTTGGTCGGTATCTGGAGAACCGCAAGGCCTTCATGACACAGGCCGGGCTGGAATTGCCCATAGTGGATCTGCACGAATTGCCGGACATTGACCCCGACAGCCTGCAACCGGGCGAAAATATCTATGATCACCGCCTGTCCGCTGCAGTCTCCAGCCTTGAGCCGGACAATGATTTCATTCTGATCGACTGTCCCGGCTCGCACACCCGGCTGAGCCAGGTGGCGCATTCGCTGGCCGATACGCTGATCACGCCGCTGAACGACAGTTTCGTCGATTTCGACCTGCTGGCCCATACCGATGACAAGGGCGACAAGATCACCGGCCCGTCGGTCTATTCGGAAATGGTCTGGAATGCGCGCCAGTTGCGGGCGCAGGCCGGGCTGAAACCCATCGACTGGATTGTGATCCGCAATCGCGTCGGCACCCAGCGCATGGTCAATAAGGAAAAGATGGAGCGCGCCATCAACATGCTGTCCAAACGGATCGGCTTTCGCGTTGCGCCGGGCTTTTCCGAGCGGGTGATTTTCCGCGAGCTCTTCCCGCGCGGCCTGACCTTGCTGGATCTCAAGGACGTGGGCGTCAAACAGCTGAACATCTCCAACATCGCCGCCCGGCAAGAGCTGCGGGACATGATGAAAGAGCTGAACCTGCCCGGTGTCGAGATCAATATCTGAGTCCTGCCCGGCTCGCTCCCCTCTTTGGCGCCGGATCAGTCCTTACCGAGGCTGATTCAGCGTCTCGTAGATGGTGAACAACTCGATCGGCTCGGCCACGCTGCGCAGCATGTAGCGGCCGAGAGACACCAGATCGTGCCCCGCCTCTGCCCCGGCGCGCTGCACCTCCTGTGACAGGATCACGCTTTGCCCGACCGAGTGGTGCAAGCCGGAAATCCGCGCCGTCTGGTTGACGATCGGCCCGATCACGGTGAAATCCAGCCGGTTTTCCGAACCGATATTGCCATAAAGAATGTCCCCGGCGTGCAGCGCCAGGGTGAACCCCGGCGCAGGCAGTCCTGCCTCGGCCCGCTCGATATTGCGCAGGCGGATCTTCTGACGCAGCTCACTCGCCGCATCCAAAGCCGCCTTGGCGTCCTTGCTGAGCGAGCCGAGGTTGAACATCGTCAGCATCCCATCGCCCATGAACTTCAGGATATTGCCCCCGTGGGACTGGATCACGGTCACGGCAATGCCGAAATAATCGTTCAGCATGTCGATCACCTCGGGGCCCGGCACCTGCTCGGCGAGGCTGGTAAAGCCTTTGAGATCGAACAGGCAGATGACCGCGTTGATCCGGTCCGACGACCCGCGCTGGATTTCGCCAGACAGCACTCGCCGCCCGGCATCGCGCCCCAGATAGACCTGCAACAGATCCTTGGCCATCTGCTGGTTTGACATCGACTTCAGCGCCAGACCCAGATGCGGCGCGATACTGCGCAGCAAGGACAAATCGCGTTCGCTGAAACCGTCCGGGTGATCGCTGCTCAGGGAAATCAACACCCCTTCGGACGGCCGGCTGGGATCCAGCGGGACCTTTTCGTCGGAAAAACGCAGGCCAAAGGCGAAATAGTCGGTCACGCCCTGCGCCCGCAGATCCCCCAGCATTGGGAAACGGATGACATGCTGATCATTCAGATCCGAGCGGAATTCCTCCAGATCCTCAGCCAGAAGATGGAACAGCGGGCTTTGCAGCCAGGCATCGCGCGGCGCCTGCCGGTGCTCGTAGCGTTCCTGAGACATCCCACCAGTGCGGGTCCAGCTGAACCCGATCCCGCCGAACTGCGGGTGAAAGGCGCGTTGCGCCAGATGAAACCGCCACAGGGGCATGCCGAGGGCGACCATCTGCTCGCAAAACGCCTGCAGGAAACCTTCGCGCTCATGGCTGCGCAGCCCTTGCTCGGTCAGCCAGGAGATCAGGGCGGGGGCTCGGCTGTCTGTCTGATCCACGGGAAAGGGTCCTCGGTTTGCGCGGGTGTTTTGCCAGTATCCGGCACTCTCTGTGTCCGGCAGTATCTGGGGTGCCGAAGCCCGAATGTCTATTCCTCGATTCCAGCCAGTTGACGCAACATGCGCCGCAGGGTCTGTTCCTCTTCTGGGCTGAACCGGGCCGCCAACTGCTTGTCATAGCTTGCCGCCTGCCCGCGCAGGTCGCGATAAGCCGCCTCCCCCGCCGGGGTCAGCTTCAGGTGCTCTGACCGCCGGTCCGCCGTATCCCTGTTGCGGGTGATGAAGCGGCGCTCAGTTAGCTTGGCCACCGCGCGGCTGATCTTGGTCTTGTGGATCTTGGCGCGCTGACCGATCTCCTTGGCCGTCATGGTGCCATAGGTGCCAAGGTGGAACAGTACCCGCCATTCGTTGCGCAGCATCCCATAACGGTTCTTGTAATAGGACTGAAAGGCAAGCGAGCTTTCCTCGGCCGCACGGTTCAGAAGGAACGGCAGGAAATCCTGCAAAGCGAAATCATCTTTTTCGGTCATTTGCCCCTCCATACCCTTGTTAGTTACAAAATCAACTATTACCCCGGCAAGCGGAAAAGGAGGAACGCGCCATGAATCGACCCACAAATCCCCATGAGATGATCCAGGCCCCTTCGCTTGCTGGCCCGCACGAGGGCTATATGCCCGGCTTTGGCAACGACTATGAAACCGAGGCTCTGCCCGGCGCCCTGCCCCAGGGCATGAACAGCCCGCAGAAATGCAATTACGGCCTTTATGGTGAGCAGCTGAGCGGCACCGCTTTCACCGCCGAGCGCGTCGAGCGCACCTGGTGCTACCGCATCCGCCCTTCGGTGAAGCACTCGCACCGCTATGAAAAAATCGACCTGCCCTATTGGAAATCCGCGCCCTGTGTCGATCCCGATGTGACCTCGCTCGGTCAGTATCGCTGGGATCCAGTGGCCCACAGCGGCGAGCCGCTGACCTGGCTGACCGGCATGCGCACCATGACCACCGCAGGCGATGTGAATACGCAGGTCGGCATGGCCAGCCATGTCTATCTGGTCACAGAATCGATGAAAGACAGCTATTTCTTCTCGGCCGACAGTGAGCTCTTGGTCGTCCCGCAAGAGGGCCGTCTGCGCTTCTGCACCGAACTGGGCATCATCGATCTGGAGCCGAAGGAAATCGCCATCCTGCCGCGCGGCCTGCTGTATCGGGTCGAGGTTCTGGAAGGCCCCGCACGCGGTTTTGTATGCGAAAACTACGGTCAGAAGTTCGAACTGCCGGGCCGTGGCCCGATCGGCGCCAACTGCATGGCCAACCCGCGCGACTTCAAGGCACCCGTGGCCGCCTATGAGGACCGCGAGGTGCCCTCGACCGTGACCATCAAATGGTGCGGCCAGTTCCACGAGACCAAGATCGGCCATTCGCCGCTGGACGTGGTCGCCTGGCACGGCAACTATGCGCCAGTGAAATACGACCTGCGCACCTATTGCCCGGTCGGCGCCATCCTGTTCGATCACCCGGATCCCTCGATCTTCACCGTGCTCACCGCGCCCTCGGGCCAGCCGGGCACCGCCAATATCGATTTCGTGCTGTTCCGCGAACGCTGGATGGTGGCCGAGAACACCTTCCGCCCGCCGTGGTATCACAAGAACATCATGTCCGAGCTGATGGGCAACATCTACGGCCAGTATGATGCCAAGCCGCAGGGTTTCATCCCCGGCGGTATGAGCCTCCATAACATGATGCTGCCGCATGGGCCGGACAAGAATGCCTTTGAGGGCGCGTCGAACTCGAACCTCGGCCCGGAGAAGCTGGAGAACACCATGTCATTCATGTTCGAAACCCGCTTCCCGCAGCACCTGACCGAATTCGCCGCCAAGGAGGCGCCGCTGCAGGACGATTACATCGACTGCTGGTCCGACATCGAAAAGAAATTCGACGGCACGCCGGGCCTGAAGTAAGCCTGTAGCCACAGCCGTTTTGCGCCAGGGTGATCCCGGCGCCTGCACATAACGTTTTGGGAGACACCATGCCCCTTTTGAAATCCTGGGTCGCCTCGGCCAATTCCGCCGACACGCCCTTTCCGCTGAACAACCTGCCCTACGGCGTCTTCTCCGTCGGTGACGAAGACCCGCGCTGCGGCGTCGCCATCGGCGACATGATCCTTGATATGCAGGCCGCCGAAGAGGCTGGCCTCGTCGACCTGACCGATTACGCCCTGTTCGAGGTCCCCTTCTGGAACGACCTGATGGAAGAAGGTCCGGCCGTCTGGACCGCCCTGCGCAACCGTCTGACCGCGCTCCTGTCCGAAGGCGCCGCCGAGCAGGCCAAAGTCGAACCGCTGTTGGTGCCGCAGGCCGAGGCGCAGATGCATATGCCCTTCATGGTCAGCGAATACACCGACTTTTACGCCGGCAAACATCACGCCATGAACGTCGGCACCATGTTCCGCGGCCCGGAAAACGCGCTGCCGCCGAACTGGCTGCACATCCCGATCGGCTATAATGGCCGCGCCTCCTCGGTCGTGGTGTCCGGCACCGATGTGCGCCGCCCCTGGGGCCAGCTGAAAGGCCCGAATGACGACGCCCCCCGCTGGGCGCCCTGCGCGCGTTTCGACATCGAGCTGGAAATGGGTGCCATCGTCGGCGTCCCCTCCGAAGGTCCGATCACGGTGCAGGAAGCGGACGACAATATCTTTGGCTACGTGCTGCTGAACGACTGGTCGGCGCGCGATATCCAGGCCTGGGAATACCAGCCGCTTGGCCCGTTTCAGGCCAAGGCAACCGCCACCACCGTCAGCCCCTGGATCGTGACCAAGGCGGCGCTGGAGCCTTTCCGCTGCGACACGCCCGCGCGCGAAGTTGAGCTCCTCGATCACCTCAAGGACTGCGGACCGATGCTCTATGACATCGATCTGGAGGTGACCATGGCGCCAGAGGGCAAGGACGCCAGCACCATCGTGCGCACCAACTACAAGGAAATGTACTATTCCGCCGCGCAGCAGCTGGCCCATCACACCACCTCGGGCTGCCCGATGAACGCGGGTGACCTGCTAGGTTCCGGCACCATCTCGGGCGAGACCAAGGAAAGCCGCGGCTCGCTTCTGGAACTCAGCTGGGGCGGCAAGGAGCCGGTCACGCTGGAAACCGGCGAGGAACGCTCCTTTATCGTCGATGGCGACACGCTGACGCTGAAAGGCGCGGCCAAGGGGGATGGCTACACCATCGGGTTCGGCGAATGTGCGGGCAAGATCCTGCCCGCGCTGGACGATCCCTATAAGCGCTAGACCGTGATCGCCCTCGATCATATCCAGATTGCCATCCCCAAGGATGGAGAGGCCAAGGCCCGCGCCTTTTGGTGTGAGGGCCTTGGTCTGGCCGAGATCGAAAAGCCGGAGGCGCTGAAAGTGCGCGGCGGCCTGTGGCTGTCTCTGGCCGGATCCGAACTGCATCTGGGCGTGGAAGAGGGGTTCACCCCTGCGCGCAAAGCTCATCCGGGCTTTGCCGTAGACGACATAGACACCATTGCTGCGCGGATCACGGCCACCGGCCAATCACCGCGCTGGGATGACACCATAGAAAGCCGACGCCGGTTCTTCGCCGAAGATCCATTCGGCAACCGGCTTGAGTTTCTGCAAAAGGACTAAACACATGGCAAAGGCATTCGCGTCGCAAGGCGACATGACGGAAAAGAAGATCAGCTTCACCGAAGTGGGCGAGGGCCTTTATGCCTTCACCGCCGAGGGCGATCCAAACTCGGGCGTGATCATCGGCGATGACTCGGTGATGATCGTCGAGGCGCAGGCCACCCCGCGTCTGGCGAACAAGGTGATCGAATGCGTGCGTTCAGTGACGGACAAGCCGATCACCCATGTCGCGCTGACCCACTATCACGCGGTGCGGGTTCTGGGCGCCTCCGCCTTTGGTGCGCAGCAGATCATCATGGGCGATGCTGCCCGCGCCATGGTCGTTGAACGCGGACAGGAAGACTGGGACAGCGAATTCCAGCGATTCCCGCGCCTATTCGAAGGTCACGAAAGCATCCCGGGCCTGACCTATCCCACCACCACATTCTCGGAAGACATGACCGTCTATCTGGGCAACCGCCGCGTCGACCTGATGCACCTGGGCCGCGCCCATACCGCAGGCGACATCGTGATCCACGTGCCGGATCAGAACGTCATGTTCACTGGCGATATCGTGGAATACCACTCAGCCTGCTATTGCGGCGACGGTCACTTCAGCGACTGGGGTGATACGCTGGATGCGATCAAATCCTTTGACGTCGACGCCATCGCGCCGGGTCGCGGGGATGCGCTGGTCGGCAAGGAAATGGTCAACGCGGCCATCGAGAACACCCGCGACTTCGTCGAAAGCACCTATCGCCCCGCCGCCCGCGTGGCTGCCCGCAACGGCACCCTGAAAGAGGCCTGGGACGCGGTGCGCGAAGAGTGCGATCCCAAGTTTAAAGACTACGCGATCTACGAGCACTGCCTGCCCTTCAACGTCGCCCGCGCCTATGACGAGGCCCGCGGTATCGACACCCCCCGCATCTGGACCGCCCAGCGCGATCTGGAAATGTGGGACGCCCTGCAGGGGTAAGCGGCATTCCGCAATCGCTCCAGTGGAGCGATTGGGCTGCGAACGGGCGGAGCCCCGGGTTCCATCCAACCTGTGGGGCGGTTTGATCCAGATCGTACCGCCCCGCACAAAGACATGAGACGATGACAACAGCCCCCCGGCCAACACCATGGCCGGGAACCGGAGAAGCTGTGCCAAGCGGCACCCTTTGGGAGGACACCAGATGAACAAGATCTTTGAAGTGCCCCTGTACCCGTATGAACGTCATGCGGATCAGGACGCCCCGGCGCCGGTGAGGCGCAAGGTGGTGATCATTGGCGCAGGCCCGGTCGGCCTTGCCGCAGCCATCGACCTGGCCCAGCAGGGCATCGAGGCGGTGATCCTGGATGACAATGACAAGGTCAGCTTCGGCTCGCGCGCGATCTGTTTCGCCAAACGGCCGCTGGAGATCCTCGACCGGTTGGGCTGCGGTCAGCCGATGGTGGACAAGGGCGTGCAGTGGAACATCGGCAAGGTCTTCTTCGATGATCGTCAGGTCTATGAATTCAACCTGCTGCCGGAGGAAGGCCACAAGCGCCCGGCCTTCATCAACCTGCAACAGTATTACTTCGAAGAGTACCTGGTGAACCGGGTCAAGGAATTGCAAGCCGAAGGCGCCCCGATCGAGATCCGCGGTCGCAACAAGGTCTCCGCCATCGGCACCCACCCCGATCACGTGACGCTGGAAATCGACACGCCCGAAGGCTCTTACAATATCGAGGCAGACTGGCTGATCGCCTGCGATGGCGCCGGCTCTCCGACCCGGCAGATGCTGGGGCTCGATTTCGTGGGCCGCGTGTTCGAGGACAACTTCCTGATCGCCGATGTGATCATGGACGCAGACTTCCCCACCGAACGCTGGTTCTGGTTCGACCCGCCCTTCAACAAGGGCCAGTCGGCGCTGTTGCACAAACAGCCTGATGGCGTCTGGCGCATCGACCTGCAGCTGGGCTGGGACATCGACAAGGAGCGCGAAAAGCGCCCCGAGAACGTCATTCCCCGCCTCAAGGAAATGCTGGGCGAGGATGTGAAATTCGAACTGGAATGGGTGTCGATCTACACCTTCCAGTGCCGCCGCATGGAGAACTTCCGCCATGGCCGCGTGTTGTTTGCGGGCGATGCAGCGCATCAGGTCTCTCCCTTCGGGGCGCGCGGTGCCAACTCGGGTCTGCAGGACACCGATAACCTGTGCTGGAAGCTGAAACTGGTGATGGAGGGCAAGGCCCCCGAAAGCCTGCTCGACAGCTATGATCAGGAACGGGTCTATGGCGCCGATGAGAATATCCTGAACTCCAGCCGCTCCACCGATTTCATTACCCCGAAGTCGGAAATGTCCCGCGTGCTGCGCGATGCGGTTCTGGACCTCAGCGAACATTTCGAATTCGCCCGCCCGCTGGTGAACTCGGGCCGCCTGTCGGTGCCTTGCACCTATGACGGATCGCACCTGAATTCCGCCGATGCGCTGCCAGACGGGCCGGAGCGCACCCGCCCCGGATCGCCCTGCCCCGATGCGCCGCTTGGTGATGAGTTCCTGCTGCCGAAACTGGCGGACAAGTTCACCCTGCTGACCATCGACGCCGAGGCCCCCGACATGATCGAGGAGGACGGCATCGAAGTCACCCGGCTGGCGCTGTCGGTCAAGGACGACCGCACCCTCGCCCTGAAGGAACGTTACCTCGGCGACAATGCCAGCGGCGTTTACCTGATCCGCCCGGATCAGCACGTGGCCGCCCGCCGCCCCTCCTATGACGACAACCAGTTCCGCGCCGCCATCCGCCGCGCCGTGGGCAAGGAGTAACACGGATGTCCGACCAACTGATCCTGACCCCGAACATCGACGGCGCAGACGATTTCTACGCCGATCTTCTGGCCGCACACGAAGGCCTTTCCAAGGCCGACAGCGACGCGCTCAATGCGCGGCTGGTGCTGGTCCTGTCCAACCACATTGGGAAACGCGCGATCCTGAAACAGGCGCTGGCTGCCGCCGCGCTTCAGCCTTCGGAGGAGAGCAAGTGAAAATCGAGAAAATCCACCACGTCGCCTATCGGTGCAAGGACGCCAAGGAAACGGTGGAGTGGTACAACAAGATGCTGAAGATGGACTTTGTCCTGGCCATTGCCGAGGATCACGTCCCGTCCACACATGAACCCGACCCTTACATGCATGTCTTCATGGATGCGGGCGACGGCAATGTCCTGGCGTTCTTCGAACTGCCCACCAAGCCCGAGATGGGCCGCGATCCGAACACCCCGGAATGGGTGCAGCACATCGCCTTCAAGGTGAAGGACCGCGACACGCTGATCGAATTCAAGGACCATCTTGAGGCCAACGGTGTCGAGGTGCTGGGTGTGACGGATCATTCGATCTTCCACTCGATCTATTTCTTCGACCCGAACGGCCACCGGGTGGAACTGGCCTGCCCAGATCCCAAGGAAGAGGCGCTGCTGGAAAAACTGGACGCGGTGAAATGGGAGATGCTGGAGGAATGGTCCAAGACCAAGAAGGCCCCCAAACACGCAGACTGGCTGCACGCCAAGGAACTGAGTAACGTCTGAACAACAGACCGAAACACAAAGACCGCATCCGGGGATCCCGGGTGCGGTTTCATATCAGGCAGGCACAAGAGGGAGAGACTGATGACGGATGTGGTGCTTTTTGATTACTGGCGGTCTTCGGCCAGCTACCGGCTGCGCATCGCGCTGAACCTTGCCGGAATCGAATACCAGTCCATCCCCGTCGATCTGGTAAAGGGAGAGCAACGCAGCCCCGAACATCTGGCGCGCAACCCGCAGGGCTTTGTGCCGGTGCTGGAGATCGACGGGCTGCGGCTGACGCAATCCTTGGCAATCCTGGATTATCTGGACCAGACCCGCGCGTTGAACCTGCTCCCGAAAGAGCCTGCCAAGCGGGCACAGGCGCTGGCGCTGGCGCAATCCATCGCGGTGGACCTGCACCCGGTCTGCAACCTCGCCGTTGCCCGCCATGCCACGCAGCTCAGCGGCGGACGCGAGGATATGCCCAAGGCCTGGATGCAGCATTTCATCCGCCCCGGATTGCAGGCGTTCGAGGCGCTGCTGTCGGGGTTTGAACAGGCCCCCTATTGCACTGGTGATGCGCCGGGGCTGGCTGATATCTGCCTGATGCCGCAGGTCTACAATGCCCGCCGCTGGGAAGCGGATATCTCGGACATGCCACGCCTTTTGGCGGTCGAGGAAGCCTGCGCCCAGCATCCAGCCTTTGCTGCCGCCCACCCGGACGCGGTGCAACCCACCGCTTGACCCCGGCGCGCCGCTTCCCCTTACTGTCGGCAACGACAATGGGGAGCGCAGCATGAGCAAACACGGATATGACAGCGGGCGGCTGAACCTGCCTTTCGTCGGCATCTGCACCTTTGGCAAATACCCTTACGTGGAAGACTGGGACGCCATCGATGCGGATGCGGCCGTTCTGGGGGCGCCGTTCGATTTCGGTGCCCAGTGGCGGTCGGGTGCACGCATGGGGCCGCGCGCCATCCGCGAAGCCTCGACCCTGTTCAGCTTTGGTCATGCGGGCGCCTATGATTTCGAGGATGACATCACCTATCTGGACCCGGCCAAGGTGACCATCGTAGACATTGGCGATGCGGATATCATCCATACCGATACCCTGCAGAGCCACGCCAATATCGAATACGGCGTGCGTAAGATCCTGAAGGCCGGTGCCCTGCCGGTGGTGCTGGGCGGCGATCACTCGGTGAATATCCCCTGCATCAACGCCTTTGACGATCAGGAGCCGATCCACGTGGTGCAGATCGACGCGCATCTCGATTTCGTCGACGAGCGTCACGGGGTACGCTATGGCCATGGCAACCCGATGCGCCGCGCCGCTGAAAAACCCTATGTCACCGGGCTGACCCAGATCGGCATCCGCAACGTCTCCTCCACCGCCAAGGACGGCTATGATGCCGCCCGCTCAATGGGGTCGGACATCCAGTCGGTCCGCCATGTGCGCAAGATGGGCACCGAGGCGCTGATCAACCGCATCCCGCAAGGAGAGCGCTATTATCTGACGGTAGATATCGACGCCTTCGACCCCTCAATCGCACCGGGCACCGGCACTCCCAGCCACGGCGGGTTTCTCTATTACGAGGTGTTGGAGATCATCGACGCGCTGGCGCAGCGGGGCGATATCGTCGGGCTTGATCTGGTGGAGGTGGCGCCGGATTACGATACCACCGGCTGCACATCCATTTTGGCGGCGCAACTGCTGATGAACACCATCGGGCGCATCCTGCACCACCGCGATTGAACCTGCTTCGGCGGCTTTATTCTGCGGCGCTTTTGAGGCTGGCCATCAGAGTGTGGAACTTCTCGCCCTGCACCGCGACGTGATCGCGCAGGGCGTTGGCAGCGGCTTCGCCGTCGCCCCGGACCAGCGCCTGCACCACGGCCTTGTGTTCATCCATGGACTGCGCCAGACGCCCGCGAAACCGCAGCTGCTGGCGGCGAAAGGGCTTCAGGCGTTTGTGCAACTTGCAGGCTTCCTGCTCCAGAAACCCATTGCCGGATTCGCGGTAGAGGATGCGGTGGAAACGCTCGTTCTCCACGTAATAGGCATCCGAATCCTGTGCATCGACCGCTGCCTGGCATTTAGCATTGGCATCGTTCAACTCATCCAGCGCCTGATCCGAAATCCGCTTGGCCGCCAGCCGTCCACAGACCGCTTCCAGCTCGGCCATGACTTCGAACATTTCCATCAGTTCGACCGGGCCGGGCTGACGTACAAAGGCGCCGCGTCGCGGGATCAGCTGTACCAGACCAGAGAGCGCAAGCCGCTGAAATGCCTCACGAAGCGGCGTGCGTGAAACGCCGAACTGTTCGGCCAGGCGCACCTCGTCCAAGCGGTCGCCATCCGCAAATGTGCCGTCAAAGATCAGCTCTTCCAGCTCTTCAGCGATACTATCTGCACGACGTTGCCCCATGGATTGTCAGTAGCACTCCGGTTTTGAAAATTCAACATGACTATTCTTGTATACAAAAATATTGACTTGAAAAACACCTGATGTTTACGTTCGGGCATCTCCAGCCATCAAAGGTTGGAATTTCTGGGAGGAAAAAATGAAAACCATGCTGAAAGCTGCGGTCGCTGCCGCGGCGCTCTTGTCGTCGGCCGCGCTGGCCAATGCCACCGAACTGCGCCTGTCGCACCAGTGGTCGAACAAGGACATCCGCCACAAGGTCGCGCAGATCGTCGCCGATGAGGTGGCCGCCGCCGATGTCGATCTGGACATCAAGATCTTCGGCTCCAAATCGCTGTTCAAACCGCGCGAGCAGTATAAACCGCTCAGCCGCGGCCAGCTGGACATGACCGTTCTACCGCTCAGCTATGCTGGCGGCCAGCAGCCCGCCTATAACCTGACGCTGATGCCCGGCCTGGTGAAGAACCACGACCACGCCGCGCGGCTCAGCAACTCGCCCTTCATGGAAGCGCTTGAGGCCAAGATGGCCGACGACGACGTGATGGTTCTGGTGCACGGCTATCTGGCCGGCGGTTTCGCAGGCAAGGACAAGTGCATCACCAAACCCTCCGACATCGAAGGACTGCAGACCCGCGCGGCCGGCAAAGCCTTCGAACAGATGTTGGCTGGGGCCGGTGCCTCCATCGCCTCGATGGCGTCCTCGGAAATCTACAACGCCATGCAAACCGGCGTTCTGCAGGCTGCTAATACCTCGTCATCGTCCTTCGTGTCCTACCGGATCTACGAACAGGTCAGCTGCTACACCCCGGCGGGCGACGTAGCCCTGTGGTTCATGTATCAGCCTCTGTTGATGAACAAGAGCACCTTTGAGGGTCTGAGCGAAGCACAGCAAAACGCGCTGCTGGCCGCTGCCGAAAAGGCCGAAGCCTATTACCTGGAAGAAGCCAAGAAACAGGACGCCGCCTCGGCCAAGGTCTTTGCCGACGCCGGTGTGGAAATCGCCCAGATGAGCGCCGATGACTTCGACGCATGGCGCAAGCTGGCCATGGAAACCTCCTACAAGAAATTTGTGGATGAGGTTTCGGACGGTCAGGCGCTTCTCGATCTGGCGCTCGCAGTCGAGTGATAACACCCGGCGGGGCGGCCTGAAGCTGCCCCGCCTTTTTTGAATATCTCAGAACTTCAGGAGGCGGGAATGGCAGGACAAAGTGCGGCCACGATCGCAAAAACCGGGAACAATCCGTTCCTGCGGGCCGTTGCGGGCCTGTCCACACTTGCCGGCTGGTGCGCGGCTGCCATGATCATGGCAGCGGTTGCGATTACCTGCCAGATGATCGTGATCCGGTTTGTGCTGAACGGATCCACTGTCTGGCAGACCGAGGCGGTGATCTATCTGGTCATCTCGGCAACCCTGATCGGCCTACCCTATGTGCAGCGGCT
Organism: Phaeobacter sp. SYSU ZJ3003; assembly: GCF_041300735.1. Taxonomy (NCBI): domain Bacteria; kingdom Pseudomonadati; phylum Pseudomonadota; class Alphaproteobacteria; order Rhodobacterales; family Roseobacteraceae; genus Phaeobacter; species Phaeobacter sp. SYSU ZJ3003. Next base: position 81,331 of record NZ_PXNU01000032.1, read on the forward strand.
GCGCGGCCATGTGAACGTCGATCTGATCCCGATTTCGTTGCCGCCGCGCGCGCGGTTTGGACTGGCGGTTCTGACCTCACTCCTGTCGATCAGCATCATGGCGATAATGCTGTGGTACGGGTTCGAGTACTGGCATTTCGCCTGGGATCGCGGCTGGCGCTCGGACACCGTATGGGGCGTGCGCCTGTGGATCCCCTATCTGGCCATTCCCGTCGGGTTTGCCTTGTTCCTGCTGCAACTGATTGCTGACTTCGTGGCGCTTCTGACCGGCGCCGACAAACCCTTTGGCCTGGATCTCTGACTTATGGACCCACTTGTTCTTGGGGGCATTGTTGCCCTTTCCACAATCCTCGTGCTGTTTTCCGGCGTCTCGGTCGCCCTGGGGCTGCTAATCGTTTCGGCCGGTTTCTTGATGATCTTTGACGGGATGCGCAGCCTTGAGCTGATGCCGGAAATCCTGTTCGGGAAACTGGATAATTTCGCCCTGTTGTCGATCCCGATGTTCATCATCATGGGGTCCTCCATCGCCTCGACCCGGGCTGGAGCGGATCTTTATGAGGCGCTGGAACGCTGGCTGACCCGCATTCCCGGCGGGCTGGTGATTTCGAACCTTGGTGCCTGCGCGCTGTTTGCTGCCATGTCGGGATCCTCGCCTGCGACCTGCGCCGCCATCGGCAAGATGGGCATCCCCGAGATGCGCAAACGCGGCTACCCCGAAGGCGTGGCCGCAGGCTCCATCGCGGCGGGCGGCACTCTTGGCATCCTGATCCCGCCCTCGGTCACCATGATCGTCTATGGCATTGCCACCGAAACCTCGATCGGGCGGCTGTTCCTGGCCGGTGTCATTCCAGGTCTCATGCTGGTGGGTCTGTTCATGGCCTGGTCGCTCTATTCAACCTGGCGCTCGGGCGACACCGAGCGTCTTGGCTCGGGCAGCTATACCTGGGCCGAACGGTTCGAGATCCTGCCCCGCGTGGTGCCCTTCCTGCTGATCATCCTTGGCGTTCTATATGCCATGTATGGCGGCATCGCGACGCCTTCGGAAACCGCCGCCGTCGGAGCGCTGTTGTGCCTGCTGATAGCGATGGTGATCTACAAGCTGTGGAACCCGCGCGATTTGTGGGTGGTGCTGCGCGACAGCACCAAGGAATCGGTGATGATCCTCTTCATCATCGCCGCCGCCGGGGTGTTCTCCTACATGCTCAGCTCGCTCTTCATCACCCAGTCGATTGCCGAATGGATCGGTACGCTGGATGTGAACCGCTGGGTGCTGATGGGGGCGGTCAACGTCTTCCTGCTGATCGCGGGATTCTTCCTGCCGCCCGTCGCGGTGATCCTGATGGCGGCACCGATCCTGCTGCCGATCATCACCACCGCAGGTTTCGACCCGATCTGGTTTGCCGTGGTGCTGACCATCAACATGGAGATCGGGCTGATCTCTCCGCCGGTGGGTCTGAACCTTTACGTCATCAACGGCATCGCGCCGGACATTTCGCTGAAGACCATCCTCACCGGCTCGCTGCCCTTCGTGGCCTGCATGGTGCTGGCCATCGTACTTCTGTGCCTGTTCCCCGGTCTGGCGACGTGGCTGCCCAACCTTGTGATGGGAGGTGCAATGTGACCCTTCTCGCAGATCTTCTTTCCACCGTCTTTGAACGCCGCTACCGCTGGTCGGGCGCGGCGGGACAGGACAACCGGCCCATCGCCGAACTGGCCGAAGATCTGGTTGGATCGGCAGGCGAGACGTCTGAGCTGATGCTGGCGCGCGAGGTGATTTCGGGGTTCGAGCAACTGGAGGACGCGGACAAACTGGCGTTCTTCACCCATATCGCCACCAAGCTGAACATCGACCCCGAGGCGGTGCGCAGCGGGTTGGATGCCTATGAGCAAAGCCCGTCAAAGGCGACCTACCGCGCCTTCATGGCTGCGGTCGAACCCAGGCGGCAGGAGTTGATCCGCCGCCTGAACCGGGTGCCGGGCGCCACCGGTGCGCTGGTGCGGATGCGCGCGGATCTGTTGCGCCTTGGGCGGGGCATTCCCGAACTTGAAGCACTGGATCAGGATTTCCGGCATCTCTTTGCCTCCTGGTTTAACCGAGGCTTTCTGGTGCTGCGCCCGATCAACTGGCAAAGCCCGGCGAACATTCTGGAGAAGATCATCGCCTACGAGGCCGTGCACGCCATTCACAGCTGGGACGATCTGCGCCGCAGGCTGCAACCGGCGGACCGGCGCTGTTTTGCCTTTTTCCACCCTGCGATGCCGGATGAGCCGCTGATCTTTGTCGAGGTGGCGCTGACCAAGGGCACACCGGGATCCATTCAGGCGCTTTTGGCCGAGGATCGCACCCCCATGACGGCGGACGAAGCTGATACGGCGGTTTTTTACTCGATCTCCAACTGCCAGTCGGGGCTGGCCAGTATTTCCTTTGGCAACTCCCTGATCAAACAGGTGGCTGCTGATCTGGCGGCGGAACTGGCGGGGCTCAAAACCTTTGTTACCCTCTCCCCCATTCCGGGGCTTGCGGGCTGGATCGAAAAGGAAGGTTTTGATTGGGATCCAACCGATGCGGACCGGATGAAATCGGACGCCGCCCATTATCTGCTTAACGCCAAAGGGCGCGGTGGCCTGCCCTTTGATCCCGTCGCACGGTTTCATCTGGGCAACGGCGCCATTGTCCATGCGGTGCACGCCGATGCGGATACCTCGGACAAGGGGCGTGCCCAGTCCGGCGGCGCGATGGTCAACTACCTGTATGACCTGAAGAAAGTTGCCCAGAACCACGAACAATTCGCCACCACCCAAAAGGTGGCCGCAACGGCAGAGGTGCGCGCCCTCGCCGCCGCATCAAAGCTGCAAAAAACAGAAGAAAGTTAGCCCATGGCAAATCCTCTTTATGACGGGCTGTTTGGTGCCCATGCCGGAAAATCCACCCCGTTTCTGTATTTGCCCGACGGGCAGGTGGTCAGCCATCAGGCATTTCTTGAGATGGCCGCGCAGATCGCCCATGTCCTGACCGGCAAAGGGCTGCAACCCGGCGACCGCGTTGCCGTTCAGGTGGAAAAATCCCCGGAGGCGCTGGCCCTATATGCGGCCTGTGCGCAGGCCGGTCTGGTGTTCCTGCCGCTCAACACGGCTTATACGGCGGATGAGCTGTCCTATTTCATCGAAAACAGCGGCGCCTCGGTCGTGGTCTGCGATACCGGGAAGGAGGCGACCGTCGCCCCCATCACCAAACCTCTCGGCGCGGCGCTGGAGACACTGAACGCAGATGGCTCTGGCACCCTGATGGACCAGGCGGCGGCGATGCCGACTTCCTATGACACGGTCGACCGGGAAAGCGAGGATCTGGCGGCCTTCCTTTATACCTCTGGCACCACGGGGCGTTCCAAAGGGGCGATGCTGACGCAGAACAACCTGCTGTCAAACGCGGAAACGCTGGCGGCCGAGTGGCGGTTCACCCCGGATGATGTGCTGCTGCACGCGCTGCCGATCTTTCATACCCACGGGCTGTTTGTCGCCAGCAATGTGACGCTGCTGGCGGGGGGCGCGATGATCTTCCTGCCGAAATTCGACCTTGATGCGGTGATCGAGAACCTGCCGCGCGCGACCACGATGATGGGGGTGCCAACCTTCTATACCCGGCTTCTGAGCGATGCGCGGTTCACCGGAGATCTGACCCGGCATATGCGGCTGTTCGTGTCCGGTTCTGCGCCCTTGCTGGCGGAGACCCACGTGCAATTCGAAGAACGCACCGGCCACCGTATTCTTGAACGCTATGGCATGACTGAAACCAACATGAACACCTCCAACCCCTATGAAGGCGAGCGCCGCGCGGGCACCGTCGGCTTCCCGCTGCCGGGGGTGGAGCTGAAGATCACCGATCCGGCGTCGGGCGACCCCCTGCCCGCAGGCGAGGTTGGCCAGATCGAGGTGCGCGGTCCCAACGTCTTCAAGGGCTACTGGCAGATGCCAGAGAAGACAGCAGCCGAATTGCGCAGCGATGGGTTCTTCATCACCGGCGACCTCGGGATGGTGGACGCGGACGGCTATGTGCATATCGTCGGCCGCAACAAGGACCTGATCATTTCCGGCGGCTACAACATCTACCCCAAGGAAATCGAACTGGTGCTGGATGAACAGCCCGGCGTGCTGGAAAGCGCGGTCATTGGCGTACCGCACCCGGATTTTGGCGAAACCGTGCTGGGCGTTCTGGTCCCGGCGCCGGGCGAAACCCCCGACACGGATGCGATCATGGACGCGGTGCGTGACGTTCTGGCCCGGTTCAAACACCCGCGCAAACTGGTGGTGCTGGATGAGTTGCCCCGAAATACCATGGGCAAGGTGCAGAAAAACATCCTGAGAGAGCAGTACCAGGACGCCTTCAAGGCTTCCTGACGCCACGGAAGATGGCCCGGATATGCGCCCCAATCTTGCGGGGTTGTCGGGCAGAATCAGATCTTCTGCAACGCACCCCGGCCGCGCCAACGGCGCCGGGGTGTTGTTCTTTTTGACGATCTCAGATGGCGCTTTTCAACAGAAAATAACGGCTCCCGGGCCTGCTCACGACATCGTCAGCCCGGCCTCAGCCGCGGATTTTGGTACATAAAATTCTAAAAACTTCAATCATATACCACCGCCGCAAGGCCGGTTGGCAGTGAAAGATTATTAATTGGGCAGACTATGTCCGTCTTGACGAAATGTTCACCTGAACGCAAAGTGAATTCATATGAGCGTTACAAAGACAGAATAATGCGCCTCATGTGAGTGATTGAACTCATACGGAATCAATAACGGGGAATTGCTGCGGACAGGCTGATCTGCCGTGGCCTCAGGAGATGAACATGAAACTCAAATCCATTCTTTCGGCGACCACCGCATTTGCCATGGTCGGCACAACCGCATTCGCCGAGAAGGCCGAAGTGCAATTCTGGCACGCCATGGGCGGTCAGCTGGGCGAGATCGTCGACAAATTCGCTTCCGAATACAACGCCGGTTCTGACAGCTGCCACATCAACGCTGTCTACAAAGGCAACTACACCGAGAACATGACCGCCGCTATTGCTGCTTTCCGCGCAGGCGAGCAGCCCCACGTTGTGCAGGTCTTCGAAGTTGGCACCGCCACCATGATGGCCGCCGGTGACAAGGGCGCGATCTACCCGGTCTACAAGCTGATGGAAGACGCAGGCGTCGATTTTGATCCCTCTGCCTACCTGCCTGCCGTGATCTCCTACTACACCGACACCGACAACAACCTGCTGTCGCTGCCGTTTAACTCCTCTACCCCGGTTCTGTGGTACAACAAGACCGCGCTGGACGCTGCCGGTGTTGACGTTCCCACCACCTGGGACGAAGTCGAAGAAGCCGCCCGCGCCCTGAAGGCAAACGGCGTTGAAAAGCCCTTCTCCTTTGGCTGGCAGTCCTGGTCGAACATCGAAAACTACTCGGCATGGCACAACCTGCCCATGGGTACCGAGGAAAACGGCTTTGCCTCGTTGAAAACCGAGTTCAGCTTCAACAACGACGCGGTTGTGAACCACATCCAGCGTATCGCCGACATGGGCAAAGAAGGCCTGTTCGCATACGGCGGCCGTCGCGGTGACAGCCGTGGTCAGTTCGTGAACGGCGAAACCGCGCTGTGGATCAACTCCTCGGCCTATTACGGTGGCTTCAAGAAAGACATCACCGATTTCGAATTCGGCCAGACCATGCTGCCGGTTGACACCGCAGTGGCGGACAAGCCGCAGAACTCGATCATCGGCGGTGCAACCCTGTGGGTTCTGAACGGTCACGAGCAAGCGGAATACAGCTGTGTCGCCGACTTCTTCCAGTTCGTTTCTGCCCCCGAGCAGCAGGCCTACTGGCACCAGAACACCGGTTATGTTCCGATCACCACCGCGGCCTACGATCTGTCCAAGGAACAGGGTTTCTATGAATCCGATCCGCTGACCGACACCGCGATCAAGCAGCTGTCCCTGAACGCACCGACACCGGCCTCCAAAGGCGTCCGTTTCGGTAACTTCGTGCAGGTGCGTGACATCATCAACGAAGAGCTGGAAGCCGTGTGGGCAGGCGACAAAGACGCCAAGACCGCCCTGGACGAAGCTGTAGAGCGCGGCAATGCCCTGCTGCGCAAGTTTGAAAAAGCCAACGACTGATCATCCCCACATGTTGGCTATAGGGAGGTCCCTGGCGGGGCCTCCCCTTTTTGAAAAAGACCACCCCAAAGGTTCCTGCCCGTGCAAAAGCGTGTCGTCTTCCGCTCCCGGTTGCTGCCATACCTGCTGGTACTGCCGCAAATCGCGATCACCATCGCCTTCTTCTTCTGGCCCTCCTATCAGGCGCTTGAAAGTTCGTTCTTCATCGAAGACGCCTTTGGGTTTTCCCGTGAATGGGTCTGGCTGGACAACTATTACGAACTGTTCAGCGATCCCGGCTACCTGAAGTCCTTCCGCACGACGCTGCTGTTCGGTTTCTCGGTTGCCTTCCTCGCCATGGCCATCTCGCTGATCCTGGCGGTTGCCGCCAACCGCGTGATCAAGGCCGCGACCGGATACCGGACCCTGCTGATCTGGCCCTACGCCGTCGCGCCCGCCCTTGCCGGTGTGATCTGGTACTTCCTGATGAACCCCTCGCTTGGCATCGTTGCCTACTGGCTGAAAGGGATCGGGATCGAATGGAACCACTATGTGAACGGTGATCAGGCCCTGTTGCTCGTCGTGGTGGCCGCCGCCTGGAAACAGGTCAGCTACAACTTCCTGTTCTTCCTTGCCGGGCTGCAAAGCATTCCCAAGTCCCTGATCGAGGCAGCCGCCATCGACCGGGCCGGGCCGGTGCGCCGCTTCTGGTCGATCACCTTCCCGCTTTTGACGCCCACTACCTTCTTCCTGCTGGTCGTCAACCTCGTCTATGCCTTCTTTGACACCTTCGCCCTGATCCACGCCACCACCGAAGGTGGCCCTGCAGACGCCACCTCGATCCTGGTGTTCCGCGTCTACAACACTGGCTTTATTGGTCAGGACTACGGATCGTCGGCTGCTCAGTCGGTGATCCTGATGGGCATGGTGATCCTGATGACCTTCATCCAATTCCGTTACGTCGAGCGCAAGGTGCAATACTGATGGTCGAAAATCGCCCCATTCTGACGTTCTTTACCCATGCCATCCTGATCGCCGGCGTCCTGTTCCTTTGCTTTCCGGTCTGGATGGCGCTGGTTGCCTCGACCCACGGTCCGGGCGCACTGTCGCAATCGCCGATCCCGCTGTGGTTCGGGGATCAGGCCTGGGAAAACTATTCCCAGCTTCTGGCCGGTGGCCTGCCCGAGGCGGGCGGTGTGCCAATCGGCATGATGATGTTCAACAGCCTGATCATGGCGCTGGTCATCACCTTCGGTAAGATCTTCATCTCGATCCTGTCGGCCTATGCCATCGTCTATTTCCGCTTCCCCTTCCGCATGGGCTTTTTCTGGATGATCTTCGTCACCCTGATGCTCCCCGTCGAAGTGCGGATCCTGCCCACATTCGATGTAGTGGTGAAGATGGGTCTTCTGAACACCTACGCGGGCCTCACCGTGCCGCTGATTGCCTCGGCCACGGCAACCTTCCTGTTCCGCCAGTTCTTCCTGACCATCCCGGATGAGCTGGTCGAGGCCGCCCGCATCGACCGCGCAGGTCCGATCCGTTTCTTCAAGGACATTCTGCTACCGCTGTCGCGCACCAATATCGCGGCGCTCTTCATCATTCTCTTCATCTACGGCTGGAACCAGTATCTCTGGCCGCTTCTGATCACCACCGACGAAAGCCTCTACACCGTCGTCATGGGCATCCAGCGCATGGTCAACTCGGGCGAGTCGCTGCCGGTCTGGCACTACATCATGGGCACCGCCGTCCTTGCCATGATCCCTCCGGTTCTGGTCGTCGTTCTAATGCAAAAGCTCTTTGTCAAAGGGCTGGTCGAAAGCGAGAAATAAATGGCTACTCTCAACATCAAATCCCTGGGCAAGACCTATCCCGGCGGCGTTACTGCCGTATCCGATGTGAACGCGGATATTGCCGACGGAGAGTTCATCGTGCTGGTCGGCCCGTCGGGCTGCGGCAAGTCCACCATCCTGCGGATGATTGCGGGCCTGGAAAGCATCACCGCAGGTGATCTGAGCATCGGTGAGCGCCGTGTGAACGATCTGGAACCGGGTGAGCGTGACATCGCGATGGTGTTCCAGAACTACGCGCTTTATCCGCATATGTCGGTGCGCGGCAACATGGAGTACGGCCTCAAGAACGAAGGCCTGCCGAAGGACCAGATCGCCGAACGCATCGCCGAGGCCGCCCGCACCCTGCGGCTTGAGGAATATCTCGACCGCAAACCGGCGCAGCTCTCGGGTGGTCAGCGCCAGCGGGTCGCCATGGGCCGCGCCATCGTGCGCGATCCCAAGGTGTTCCTGTTCGACGAACCGCTGTCGAACCTCGATGCCAAGCTGCGCACCCAGCTGCGCGCCGAGCTGAAGGCCCTGCACCAGCGCCTTGGCGCCACCTTCATCTACGTGACCCACGATCAAGTCGAAGCCATGAGCCTTGCGGACCGGATCATCATCATGAACGCGGGCAAGGTGGAGCAGATCGGCACGCCGATGGATCTCTACCTGCGTCCTGCCAGCCGGTTTGTTGCCGATTTCATCGGCAGTCCCGCGATGAACGTGGTCGAAGGCACCGTCACCGAGGATCGCCGCAGCCTGCTGGTTGATGGCAGCCGCGACATCCGCTTTGCCGATGAGATCCCCACAATGGCAGGCGCCAAGATCGCCATGGGCATCCGCCCCGAGCATCTGTCGCTTGATGCCTCGGGCGCAGCGCAGTTCCATCTGGAAGTCGATTTCGTCGAACAGCTGGGCGCAGATACCGTGGTCCACGGCAAGGTCTCCGGCACCTCGGTCCCGCTGGCCGTGCGCCTGCCCGGCGTGCAGCAGCATGACAGCGGCGAGACGCTGGAACTGGGCTGTGGCGCCGATCAGCTACACCTGTTCGATCTGGCCTCTGGCAAACGACTGGCCTGAGGACGGATCATGCAGTTGCCCAAGATATTCGGACATCGCGGCGCCCCGGATGTTCTCCCCGAGAACTCTCTGGACGGGTTCGCGCATACCATCGCCTCCGGCGCGGATGGGATCGAGCTGGATGTGCTGTTGACCAGCGACGGCGTGCCCGTCGTCACCCACAATCACCATCTTCTGGCCGACACCACCCGCGACAGCGCGGGTGTGTTCCTGTCAGAGGAAGGCCCGGCCATCGGCGCGCTGACCTACGAGGAGCTTTGCGCTTTTGACGTGGGCGGTATTCGTCCGGGTTCGGAGTACGCGAAGAAGCACCCGCAGCAGCAGGACCTGCCCGGCGCCCGTGTGCCCCGCCTGTCCGAGGTGCTGGATCTGGTGGCCAAGGCCGACCGTCCCGTCGATGTTCTGGTCGAGCTGAAGCACGACCCCGAAGACGCCGCAGAACCCGCGCCCGAGGATTTCGTGCGCGCTGCGGTCGATGTCATCACCGCCACGGGAACCCAGGATCACTGCCTGATCCATGCGTTTGACTGGCAGATCCTGTCGGCGGCTAAACGCGTAGCACCGCAGTTCCGCCGCTCGCACCTGTCGATGAGCCGCGAAATCCACGCCTCTGGCAACCTCTACGACGGCTCGCCCTGGCTGGACGGCGCCCCTGCCGATCCAGAGGCGATGCTGCGCCATCTTGCCGACACCGGCGCGACTGTCTGGAGCCCGCTGTTCTGGGAATTGACGCCTGCCCATCGGGAGCTGGCCCGGAGCCTTGGCCTGCAGGTCATGGTCTGGACCATGCGCGGCGCAGATGCGATCCGCAAAGGTCTGCTGGCGGATGTGGACGGGGTGATCACCGACGATCCTGCACTAGCCGTGCGCCTGCGCAAAGAGCTGTCGGAAGCCGGGGAATTGGCATCATGACCCCCGAAATGGCTTTCGCCAGATACGAGGAAATCCGCGCCCACCTGCCCGTCAGCAGCCACAAGGGGCAGGCCAAGCCCGTCTCGGGCATTGACCAGGTGATGGATCAGACCGACGCCTTCGTCTTTGACGCCTATGGGGTGCTCAACGTTGGCGACAGCCCGATCCCCGGCGCCCATGAACGGGTGCAGCAGTTGCGCAATAGCGGGAAATCGCTGCTGGTTCTGACCAATGCAGCGAGCTTTACCCGCACCCAGACAACTGAGAAATTCGCCCGTCTCGGCTTTGACTTTGCCCCGGAAGAGATCATTTCCAGCCGCGAGGTCTGCGAGACCTGCCTGACCGACATCGCCCCGGACGGCACCTGGGGCGTGATGGCGCCAGCCGGGTTCGAAGCCGCCGAATTGCCGGTGGCCGCCGTGGCGCTGGAGGATACGCCCGACACCTATGACGCCGCCGATGCCTTCCTGCTGCTCAGCACCTCGGACTGGACCGACGTGCGGCAGGAGATGCTGCGCGCCAGCCTGGCGCGCAATCCGCGCCCGCTGGTGGTGGCCAACCCGGATCTGGTCGCCCCGCGCGAAACCGGGCTGACGCTGGAACCGGGGTTCTACGCCGTCGCCCTGCGGGATCAGCTGGGTATTGCGCCGGTGTTCCACGGCAAGCCCTTCCCCTCGGTCTATGCTGCAGCGCAGGCCCGACTTGGTGACATAGCGCCGCAGAGGATCACCATGGTTGGCGACACCCTGCACACCGATGTGTTAGGGGCGCAGGCGCAGGGCTGGAACACCGCCCTGATCACAGCGCACGGGCTGTTCGCCGGTCACGATGTCACCGGCTACATCGAGCGCAGCGGAATTGTCCCGGACTGGATCGCGCCGTCGATCTGATCCAACAGTGGAAGACCTCGGACGGCGGCAACAGAAACGGAAGCCCGGATGAGCGACCTCAACGACCGTCAACGCCAGATCATGGAACAGCTGCGCGCTTCGGGCCAGCAATCCATCAACGAACTGGCTGCTGAATTCGGTGTCGCCACCCAGACCATCCGCCGCGATATCAACGATCTGTGCGATCAGGGGCTGGCGCGGCGGGTGCATGGCGGCGTGGCGCCGCCGTCCAATCCGCTGAACCTCAACTTTCACGCCCGCGCCACGCTGAACGAGGACCGCAAACGCGCCATCGCCAATGCCGCAGCGGCGCTGATCCCCGAAGGCTCGACCGTTCTTCTGGGCATCGGCACAACGGTCCAATACGTCGCCGAGGCGCTGACCCAGACCCCCGACATCACCATCGTCACCAACAATCTGGAAGTTGCCCGGCTGATGTGCAACGCGCCCTCCTGCGATGTGCACGTGGTAGCAGGGCAGCTGCGCCCTGAGGACCGCGATCTGGTTGGAGCACAGGCGTTGGAAGGCTACCGGAAGTTCGTCGCGGATTTCGGCGTGATCGGCGCCGGGGCGCTGGATCCCGAATACGGTATCCTCGATTTCAAACACTTCGACGCCGAGGTCAGCAACGCGATCCGCGCCAGCGCGCGGCGGATGCTGCTGGTGGCCGACCATACGAAATGGAGCCGCTCTGCCGCCCACCGCGTTGCGGGGTTCGATACGATGGATCATTTCATCACCGACCGCCTGCCCGAGGACGTCGATTGGTCCGGGCCGCCCGTGACGCTGGCCAGCGGGACAGGTCACAGCCGCACAGGCTGACGAAAACGGACAGCAACAAGTCGGAGAGGCCTCCCGGCGAACATGCAGGGCCGTCCTACCGGGACCGCAGATTTCAGAACGGGTTCAGAGCATCGGGCCAGCGCCGGGGATGTTCGGTAATCAACAGCAGCACGTCCGCCCCCTTCAGCGTCTTGCGCGCATCCTCGATCATGCGCAGGTTCAGCTTGTCGATGTCTGATGCTGACATGGGACGGCGAGGATCGTAGTAGACAGTCACCAGGAACGTACGGCCCAGTTTGGTCACCGACATGTCCTGCAATTCGCCGCCATCCTCGGCGATCGCGGACCGCAGGCTGCGCCGGGCGCTCGCGACATACTCCGGCCGCGCGCTCGCGCCGGCCAATTCGCCCAGCCCACCCCGGAATTCACGCACATAGGAACCGATGGCCAGCAGACAGAGCAAGAGTACAATCACTGAATCGCCAACCGGCGCAACCGGTGCCAGCGGGCCATCCCGGAACATATAGATGGCGCCCAGACCGGCACCCGCAGCAGCCGTGATCAGCCCGTCAAACATCGCGGCCTTTGCCTCAAGCCGCAGGATCGCGCTGCGCTTCCCCGTTCGACGCCAGGTAAAATGATGGAACCCCCACAGGATCGCGCAGACCAGCCCGATCCCTGCAAAGTAGATGATCATGGGGGCAAAATTCAGCGGCTCAGGCGTCATGCCACTGAGGTAGTTGTAAACGTTCTTGATCGCATTCGTGATGGCGAACAGGACCAGTCCCAGAAGGGACAGCGACCGGAAGGTGGAGAAGATCGCTTCGTCCGCAGCATAGCCATAGGGGCGCGCCTTGTCGGGGCCTGCATCAATGCGGCGGCTGATCCGCCGTCCAAGAAGCGCGGAACCGAATCCGATCAGGGAGAACAGACCGTCCATCATGATCGCGTTGGAGTTCGATAGCACACCCGCCACCAACCCTGCTGCGGCCATGAACAGGTTGCCCCACATGGCCACGCCCAGCGAACGGCTTTCAAGGCGCTTTGTGTTATCGCCGTTCTGCGTAGCCATATCGCGCTTTCCCAATGTGACACCCGTTTCGCTGCATCCCTATCCTGCCATCGAATGTCTGCCAACACCCGCAAGGCATGCCTGCCTTCCGCGCAACCATAGAAAAAGGCGGCCCCTCAGAGCCGCCTTTTCATTTTCGCTTCAGACCAAGGTCAGTCGCCACTGCCCTCGCCGCTCAGCGTGCTCGGAGCAAAGACATTGCCAAAGCCGGAGTTGTTGCTGTCCTCCGTCGCGGGCGCCTTGCTTTCTTCCTCCTCGCCGCCGCCAGTCAGGGCATTGGGGCTGAAGACTCCGCCAAAGCCGGAGTTGTTACCAGAGGGCGCTGCCTGAGGTTTCGGCGCGGTTTCGGCCTCTTCCGCCGCCTTGCGGGCCGCTTCTTCGGCGCGGCGCTGGCGTAGTTCCTGGATGCGCAGCTCGGTCTCGATGCGCTTTTGCTCCTGCACATCGGCAATACATTGCGCGGGGCTGTAGACCGTGGCGGTGCCGACAACGACAACCGTAGCGCAGGCCAGAACCACCAGGACCACCGCCGCCCAGTTCGAGCTGAGAAAACCCGGAACGCGGAACTTGCCGCTTTCCAGCTCTTCGACCGTAGCGCCCTTGCGGGCCGTGGCCACCAGTTCCTTGTGGCGGATGTTCGCCTCGTTGAACAGCGCGGCAAAGACGGTCAGCACCACGATGATAAAGGCCAGGGCCGAGATCGCAGGCGTGATGCCATAACGGACCTTTTGGGCCAGTTCGATGGTCAGCGTCGGATATTCGCCAAAGGTGAAGGTGGTGGTGTTGTAGTTCTCGAAACTGGCGAGAAAGGCCAGAACCGCAGCCGAGGCAATCGCCGGCTTCATGAACGGGAGCAGCACCTTGCGGAAGGCCTGCGCATGGGTGGCGCCAAGGTCCAGCGCCGCCTCGGTCAGGGCCACGTCATAGCGTTGCAAGCGTGCCACCAGCACCAGCATACAATAGCTGGCGATAAAGGTCGACTGACCGATCACCGTCAGGAACAGCCCGTTTGACAGGAAGCTGTCGGCGCCAAGACCCACCATGCGGTTGATCCGGTCCCAGAACACCAGCGTCGAAATACCGATGACAACGCCGGGGATCAGGATCGGCGCGATGATGATGGTGTAGTATGTGGCGCGCAGCTTGGGCCAGATCTGGGTCAGCATCAGTGCCCCGGCAAGCCCCATCGCCACCGACAGTACCACCGTGCCCGCCCCTACCAGAATCGAGTTCTTGATCCCGTTGAGGATACGCTCGTCCTGAAACAAGGCCGAGAACCATTCGAAGGTCAGGCATTCCCAGGGCGTGGCCCGCGGGAATTCGGGGCTGTTGAAGGCGGTGACCGACATGATCACCAAGGGGCCCAGCAGATAAGCAAAGAAGATCGCCAGATAGATCCAGAGGCTGGCGCGCATCAAGGAGAAGGACTTCATTTGCCGATATCCCCCATGTTGACCTTGAACAGGCGCATGATCGCCAACACCAGCAGGATACAGGTCACCAGCAGCACCACCGCATAGGCCGCGCCCTGTGGCCAGTCACTGTTGTCATTGAACTGTTGATAGATCAGCTGCGTAAACCAGAGCGACGATGGGCCACCCAGGATTTGCGGCGCCGCCAGCGCCCCTGCCGACAGCATAAAGACCATGGTGCAGCCCGAGGAAATGCCCGGTTTGGCATAGGGGATGACCACGCGGCGGTGGATCATCGGCCAGCTGGCCCCCATGTCCCGCGCCGCCTCGATCTGGTTGCGGTCAAGGCTTTCGATCACGTTGTAGATCGGAAAGATCATCAACAGGATGTAGGCATAGCCAAGCCCGGCATAGAGCGCGATATCGTTGCGAATGAAATCAAAGGGTGTGTCGAAAATCCCCAGCCCCACCAATGCGTTGTTCAGTACCCCGGTTTCGCCAAAGATGATGCGCAGGGCAAAGGCGCGCAGGATCTCATTGATCCAGTAGGGAATGATCAGCATCAGCGCAAAGATGCGGATGTGATTGCCCTTGGTCTGCGCCAGATAATAGGCAATCGGATAGCACAGGATCAGGTTGAACAGGGTCACGAATACGGCTGCGATCAGGGTCCGGTAGAACACCCGCAGATCGACTGCGTTATAGTCCTGACTGCCGCCCTCGGGGCCGTAGATCAGGTATTTGTAGTTCTCGACAGTATAGACATCCTTAGGTCCGCCGATTTCCGGCGGTGGCAGGTTGGGCCGGAACGAGAAGTCGAGCATCGACAGCTGCGGCAGGATGATGAGGCCCACGGTCCAGAACAGGACCAGACCCAGCATCAAAGACCCCATGCCGACGCCGTTGCGGTTGAAGAATTCCCTCAGAAAACGAGGCATCACGATCGCCTCCTATTCCGTGGCCAGTTCGCCAGCAGGCAAAGCCACGGCGTTCTGGACATCATATTGCAGGGTCATTGCCTCGCCCTTGTGGCTGTCAAAGGACTGGCCAAGGTTGGGCAGGGAGACCTTCAACTCCTTGCCGCCGTCGCCTTCCATGAAGATGTTGAAGACGTTGCCTTCGAATTCCTCGTTGGTGACAGTGGCGGTGACAAAGTGATCACCAGAGGCGCCCGCAGGCGCGAGGGCAAAGGCTTCGGGGCGGATGAACAGCATGGCATCGTCACCCGGCTGCATCTTGCCGTGATTGGCGGTGGAGATGCGGGCCAGCAGATCACCGGAGCGGTTGGTGCTGATCAGGGCCGTCTCGCCCGAGACCTGTTTCACCTTGCCGCGAAAGACATTGTTTTCCCCGACAAAGGAGGCGGCAAAGGCAGTGGCGGGGTCGTTGTAAACCGATTTCCCATCGCCGATCTGGTCGATAACGCCAGCGCGCATCACCGCGATATTGTCGGACATGGTCAGGGCCTCGCCCTGATCGTGGGTGATGTAGATGAAGGTGATGCCGACCCGCTTCTGGATCTCGCGCAGCTCGGTGCGCATGTGCTGGCGCAGTTTCAGGTCCAGAGCCGACAGCGGTTCATCGAGCAGCAGCACGTCCGGCTCGGCGCACAGGGCGCGGGCAATGGCAACCCGCTGGCGCTGGCCGCCGGACAGTTCCGAGGGCAGCTTATCCCCCTGCCCCGGCAGCGCGATCATGTCCAATAGCTCATCGGCGCGCTTGCGACGCTCGCGGGCGGAGGCGCCCTTGATCTCCATGGAGAAGGTGATGTTTTCCCAGACCTTCATCAGCGGAAACAGCGCCAGGTTCTGAAAGATCAGCGCGGTGGGGCGTTTGTTCGGGCCGATCCCCTTCATGTCCTTGCCACCGATCAGCACCCGGCCATCGCTGGGCTCCAAGAAGCCCGAGACCGCCCGCAGAATGGTGGTCTTACCGCATCCCGACGGTCCGAGGAAGGAGAAGAAATCGCCCCCGTTGATGTTCACATTCGCGTCGCGGACCGCGACGAAATCCCCAAATCGGATCCAGAGGTTCTCAAGATCTACACCGACCCCAGCACTCATATGGCCTCTCCTCAGATTGCACCCCTCCGGTCCGGTGGCAGACCACCGGTCGGCGCAGGATGCACCCGTTCAATTGTCATTGCGTCTTGCGCCATCTGGCGCGCGGCTGGCCCTCCGGATGCACCGGAAGGCCAGTTTTATCAGGCGCGGATCAGGCGCTCTTGAACTTGTTGACGAACTCGGTGCGCACGTCGGCGTACCAGGGCGCCTCGGCCGGCCAGGGATTCAGATTGGCCAGGCTGTCGCCGGGATAGGCTTCGGCGAAGTTCTTCTTGTAGGTGTCGCCCGAGTAGGCATCTGCGCCCAGAACCGGCGAGTTGTAGCCATGGCTGTCGATGGCCACGCCCGCGGGCTCCTTGCGGTAGGCGAACTCGATGAAGGCATAGATCTGTTCGATGTTCTGCGCGCCAACCGGCATCGACATGCCATCGACCCATGCCATCGCACCTTCGACCGGCGCCTGGTAATGCACCGGTTCGCCCGCGGATTTCAGCGCCAGCGGCGGGCCATCCCAGGTCTGACCAACCACGACGCCTTCGTTCAGCAGACCGTTCTTCTGGGTATCGGCATCGTTCCAGATCAGCTTGATCCGGTCCTTGCGCGCCACACACCAGTCGGTGATCTGGCCCCAGACCTTGCGCATGGTCTCTTCGTCTTCGTAGGCGGCCCAGACAGAACCCGGCTCCATCTCACCCGAAGCTTCCATGTACAGACCGGCGCCCAGCATCATCGAGTGTGCACGGCCCATGGTCTTGCCGGCGTTCTCTTCGCTCCAGACATCGCCATAGGAGGGCGCATCGCCCGCAGGCAGCCATTTGTCGGTACGGTAAGCGATACCTTCGGTGCCCCAGATATGCGGCAGCCAGTGCGAGCCCTTGCCGCCAAAGTTCCAGGCGTCGGTACCGATCTTGGCCATCGCCGGGTTCACCGCGTCGATGTTCACCTTGCTCATGTCAAAAGGTTGCAGCAGCTCCAGCGGGCCCCACTGCAGCGAGCGGTTGTTGGTGGGAGAGACGATATCGAACCCCTGCCCCTTGGTCGCCTTCATCTTGTTGATGATTTCCTCGTTCGAGCCGATACCGGTGTAATTCACCTTGATACCGGTTTCCGCCTCAAAGGCTTCGAGGAAGGAAGGCGGCAGATAATCCGACCACATCAGAATGTTGACTTCACCCGAAGAGGCCAGCGCGCTCTTGGAATAAAGCGGTGCGGCCAGCGCGGCTGCGCCTGCTGTCTTCAGCACGGAACGCCGGGTGACGGTGTGTTTTGCAGTCATTGTTTGGATA
Source organism: Phaeobacter sp. SYSU ZJ3003 (assembly GCF_041300735.1). Lineage (NCBI taxonomy): Bacteria > Pseudomonadati > Pseudomonadota > Alphaproteobacteria > Rhodobacterales > Roseobacteraceae > Phaeobacter > Phaeobacter sp. SYSU ZJ3003. Next base: position 98,795 of record NZ_PXNU01000032.1, read on the forward strand.
CTCCCTATTGGATTATTGGTCGTGTTTTTATTTTCGTTGTCTCAAGTAACAAAAGCTTGCGGTTGGCCTGTCTCAGTCGACAGTGACAGTTTCAAAAATTGATAAGGCCAGAATGTCGCAGCGCGACGCCCAAATGGGTCCAGATTCGCCCAAAAGCCCCTGTTTATCTTGATCTTAATGCGCCGCATTGGAAATGTGGCCGCTAACACTTTGCGCGCCGCCCGGCGTTGCGTCAACGCCCATGCCCGAAGATTGAGCAGTCGGCGCGGCTTGATGCCCATCACAAAGACGTTCCGATCAGTGCAACGCCCCCCGCCATCAGAACAGCCGCTCCCAGACGGCGGATCCAGTTGCCCTCTTTCAGGAAAACGAATCCGATCAGCGCGGCAAAGATGACCGAGGTTTCACGCAGCGCCGAGACCGCCCCGAGGGGGGCAAAATTCTTGGCATAAAGAACCAGACCATAGGCTGTCATCGACACCAGACCGCCGCCGATCCCGATGATCCAGGTGCGCGGGCGCAGGGCTGCCAGAGTGTTCCGCTTGCGCAGCCCGATGAAACCGGCAACGAAGAGATGCAGAAAGGCGCCCCAGGCCCAGTAGCTGAGCGTATTGCCAGACAGGCGCACCCCCAGACCATCGGTCAGCGAATAGGCCGAAATACAAAACCCGGTACCAACGGCATAGCCAAGCGCCGCCCTCCCCACACCGTTTTCGACACCCGAGCGCAGCGCCTGCCAGCTGCTGAGCTGGATGCCCAGGGCGATCAGCGCAATACCGGCCCAGGCCTGCAGCGGCAGCACCTCCCCAGCAAAAATCATCGCCCAAAGCGCCACCAGCGCCGGAACAATGCCCCGGGCGATGGGATAGACGACGCTCAGATCGCCATGGGCATAGGCCCGCCCAAGCATGTAGAAATAGCCAAAATGTATCAGCGTGGAGGCCAGCACGTAGGGCATGCTTTCCGGCGCGGGCAAGGGCAGAAGCACCACCATCGCCGCGCCGGGGATCACATGACCCAACGCCACAAGCCCGAGCATTGTGGTACGGTCGGCGGCGGTTTTTACAATTGCGTTCCAGACCGCGTGCAGCATGGCGGCAGACAGGATGATAGATACGACGAATAGGGTCACGGCCGCAGGGCACCTTTCATGACAGGGGAATTCAGGGCATTTCCGGCGGCGATCACGGTCAGCCCGCCGGTTCCGGTGTCATGTCCTCGATCAGACGCGTCTCCAGCAGCTGCCCGTTGCGATAAAGCACCGGATAGGACACCGCCGCGATATGACTGTTGAACTCCCGCAGCGCCCGCAGCGTCTCCAGATGGATGTCCGAGGATTCAAAACTGTCCGCCACTCCGCGTTGCAGGCGCTTCAGGTGCCGTTTGCGGCTGTCGCGTTCCATCCGCTTGACCTCGGTCTTTTCCAGGTTGAGCAGTCGCGCACTTTCCAGATCGTCCGAGATCAGCACGTTCGAGGCCAGCCGCAGATTGGCCATGATGGCTTCATGCATGCGGGTGATTTCGCTCCAACCGTCGCTGGAGAACCGTAGGCCCTTACGGTTCAGATCCCCGGCCAGCGCCGCCAGCCGCGCGGCAGCAACATCGCCGGCTGTTTCCAAACGGATCGCGTATTCGACCATCTCCCGTGCAGTTTTCAGCTCGGCCCGGTCAAAGCTGTCCTCGGGGATGCCCGCCACATAGGAACGGATCCCGGACAGGCAGGCGTTGACCTCATGATCGAGCGCCTGAACTGCCTTGATCTGCGCGGCGTCACCACTGCGATACAGGTCGGGCAGCGGGCGGAACATCGCTTCGATCAGGCCGGACATGCGCAGCAGCTCACGCTTGAGGTCGGCCACCGCCTGCGCCGGGGAGGCATAATCGCCCGGCACCAGCGCGCTGACCGGACGGCCCGGCACCACATCCTCGGGGGCGGCTGGTTCAGGTAGCAGCCGGATCATCAGCCCCTGCATGGGACGGCACAGCGGCAAGGCCACGCAGAGGAGTGATGCGTTGAAGGCGAGATGCGCATATACCAGCGTCTGCCCGCCCTGCAGATCGCCCAACATCCCCTCGCGCAGGGCTTCGTTGGCGGCCACAAGGCAGATCACCGCCCAGCTGCCGCGCAGCCCGAGATTGGCAAAGGGGATCCGCCGGGCCTTGATCGCCATGCCCCGGCTCAGCCAGATCGGAATGAAGGCCGAGCCGAAGTTCGCCCCCAGCACCAGCGACAGACCGGCGGCAAAGGGCAGCGCTCCGATCTGTACCAGCGTGACGCACATCAGGATGGCCGCGACCGAAGAATGCATCACAAATGCCAGCGCCCCACCCACAAGGAAGGCAGTGATGTAGTCGCGCGCCAGATAGCCCGCGATGGCGGGCAGAAAGGCGCTGTCGCGGATCGGGTCCATCGCCTCGCGCAGGAACCGCAGAGAGATCAAGATAAAGGCAACGCCCAGCAAGATCCGCCCCAACTGGCGGGGTTTCTTGGCTTCGGTCTTCACGAACAGATAGCCACCGATGGCCAGCAAAACCGGCACCAGCCAATCCAGCCGGAACGACAGGATCTGAATGATCAGCGCCGAACCGAGATCGCCGCCCAGCACGATGGCCAGACCTGCCGGAAAGGCGAGATAACCACTGGCGGCAAATCCCGTCACCAATAGCGCCACCGCAGCCGAGCTTTGCAGCACCAGCGCCAAACCGATCCCGGACAGCCCGGCCTGCACCTGACTGTCGGCGCCGGTCAGCAGCCGTTGAAAAGAAGCGCCATAGCTGCGCTCGATGCCGGTGCGCACCATGCGCACGGCAAACAACAGCAGCATCGTCGCCCCGGCCAGGCTGATCAGAAAGGTCAGTATCGCCATGTCTGTCTTCGTACCTCAGTCTTCTTTTTCATTATCTGCCTGCTCAGCGATGACGGCGCTGATCCCCCAATCCGCCAGCGCCTTTGTCAATTTCTTCCCAGGCGGCAGGTCGGTCACGAGAAGGTCCAGTTCCTCCGGCGCCGGGCCGCGATGGGGGGCCGTCTTGCCGAATTTGGGATGCGCCAGCACCACGATCACCCGTTCAGCACCCTCTGCGGCCACCTGAACCAGCCGTGCCTCGGGGGCGTTCTGGTACAAAACTCCGTGTTTGGCCGACAGCGCATCCGCCGACAGAACCGCCACATCGAACGCAAACCGACCGGCCTGCTGCTCTGTCACCGGTCCGAAGGTGCCCCGTTCATCGCCCTGCATTTCGCCGCCCAGAACATGCACCCGGTTGCCATTGTGGTTCGACAGGACCTGCGCCACGCCGATGGAATTGGTCACCACCGTCAGCCCCACCTTCTGCCGCAACGCCTCCGCCACAAAGGCAGTGGTGGATCCGACATCCAGAAACACCGTCATGCCATCACCGATCTCCGCAGCCGCGGCCTCGGCGATGCGGAGCTTTTCTTCCGGGTTTTCACCGATGCGGCGAAAAAAACTGGCGCCTGCCTGCGCGCCTGTCAGATGCGCCCCGCCATGCACCCGTCCGATCAACCCCGCCTTGGCCAGCGCCTTAATCGTGCGACGCACGGTTTCTTCCGACACATCCAGCACCCGCGCCAGTTCAGCGTTACGCCCCGATCCGCCCAGATGGCGCAGGGCGTCCATCAGTTCGGCTTCGCGGCGTGATAAAGTCGGAGCAGTCGGCATGCTGGTCGGCCTCAATACCCAAGATGGAGCGCGTTTTAGACCTTAAAATGGCCAAAACCACAAGTTAAATCCACAAAAATCCACAAATATCGGTCAATAATCACATAATTGTGTGGTGCAGAAAAGGCTTTCCAAACCCCGAAGGGCGGGATTATCTGGCAAAAGACAGCCTGAAAAGAGACGCGCCATGGCCCAACCGGATCAACCCCGGAAGAATGTTCTGTTCATCCTCATCGACCAGCTGCGGGCCGATTGCCTGACCGGCGCCCTGGCCGAGCATGTGGAACTGCCGAATCTGCGCGCCTTCATGGAAACCGCCGTCACCTTCGAGCGCAATTACACGGTGGTGAACCCCTGCGGCCCTTCGCGCGCCTCGATCCTGACCGGGCAATACGCGATGAACCACCGCTCGGTCCGCAATGGCACGCCGCTGCGCCACGATGCGCCGACGCTGGCCGGAGAAATGCGCAAGGCAGGCTATCTGCCGATGCTGTTCGGCTATACCGACACCTCCCGCGATCCGCGTGTGCATCACCCGAACGACCCGGCGGTGCAGACCTATGAATACCACATGGCCGATTTCCACGAGATGTTGGAGATGCGGCTCGAAATGTCCTACCCGTGGCGCTCCCACCTGATGAACAAGGGCTACACCTTTGACGACTACTGGGATCTCTACAAACCCGTCTCGCCCACTGGTGGTGCGCCCCGCCTCAACGATCCGGCCCCCTACCGGGCCGAAGACAGCGACACTGCCTTTCTGACCGACCGGTTTCTGGCCACCATGCCCGCCTATGGCGATCAAAGCTGGTTCGCGCATCTGACCTATATCCGTCCGCACCCGCCGCTGGTGGCGCCTGCGCCCTATAACGATATGTACGATCCCGCTGCGCTGCCCCTGCCCAGCCGGCTGGCCGATGCAGAGGCCGAGCGCGCCTTGCATCCGTTTTTCGGCCCGGCCATCGATGCGGTGACGCCCGCCTCCACCGTGCTGGGCTTTCCCGATCTGGGCGCCGATGACGACGTGGTACAGACACTGCGCGCGATCTACCTGGGGCTGGCAAGCGAGGTGGACGCCCATATCGGACGGGTCCTGCAGTTCCTGAAGGACAGCGGCCAGGAGGACAACACCCTTGTCATCATAAGCGCCGACCATGGCGAGATGCTGGGAGACCGGCACAGTTGGGGCAAGTTCTCGGTCTATGACGCAGCCTATCAGACGCCCCTGATCGTGCGCCTGCCGGGCAATGGCGCGCGCGCTGGGAGCGGGGTGCAGGAGATCACCGAGTCGATCGACCTGACGCCCACCATTCTGGACTGGGTCGGACAGGAGATCCCAAATGCGATGGACGGCACCTCCCTGTTGCCGCTGCTGCGGGGTGAGGCACCTGCGGACTGGCGCCGTTACTCCTATTCCGAACTGGACTTCGCAGACCCCGCCACCACCGGCGCAGGCGCCTTTGGCATCCGGCCATCGGAGGCCTCTCTCGCGATCCTGCGCGATGAGCGGTTCACCCTGGTCGAGTTTGCGGCCGACCTGCCGCCCATCCTGTTTGATCACCAGGGCGCGGGGGAAATGGCGAATGTGGCCAGGGATCCCGCCCTGCAGGCGGATCTGGCGCGGCTGACCCGCACCATGCTGCGCCACCGGATGAAGAACGCCGACCACACGCTATCGCTGCACGAGATCACCACCGACGGGCCGCGCGCGCACCGGCGCCAGCGCCCCGGCGGTTGACGCTGCACGCCTCTATCGGGCAGAAGATTTTGCGAATTTAGCGATAACATCCCGGCGCCGCCCGGATGCCGCGATCTGACAGGGATGATGCCCATGACCGACCTCCGTGACACCGCCCTGAAACTGTTCTCTGCCGCCGTGGAACGCGCCGATCCAGCGCTCGCCCTGCGTCGCCAGATCACCGCGCATCCGCTGCCGCCCTGCCCCGAGGGCGGGCGCACCCTGATCCTCGCCGTGGGCAAGGCCGCTATCCCGATGATGCGCGAGGCGCTGGAGCATATTCCGCAGCCCCGGGCGGCCCTTGTGGTGACCAACCCGGAAAACATCTGCGATCTGCCCGGGGCGCGCGTGCTGGCGGGCAGCCATCCCGTCCCGGATGAGGCCAGCGCCGCAGCGGGCGCCGCGGTGATCGACTTTCTTGCGGACACCAGCCCGCAGGATCGGGTGATTGCCCTCATGTCGGGCGGAGGATCTGCCCTGATGGTGGCGCCTGCACCGGGTCTGACCCTCGCGGACAAGGCAGAGGTCGGGCGTCTGCTGCTCGCCTCGGGGCTTGAGATCAACGAGATGAACCTGGTCCGCCAGCAGCTGTCAGACCTGAAGGGCGGCGGGCTATTGCGCCATGCGGCACCCGCCCCGGTGACGGCCTATCTTCTGTCGGATGTCATCGGCGACGACCTGCGCGCCATCGCCTCGGGGCCGACGGTGTCCCCCATCGGCACCCGGAGTGACGCTCGCGCGGTGCTGGAGCGGGCGGGCATCTGGGAGGATTGCCCTGCAGCGGTACAGGCGCATCTGTCAGCCCCCGAAACGCCTGCCAATCTGCCAGAGGCTGAGAATATCCTGATCGGATCGAACCGGCATAGCCTAGCTGCCATGAAACAGGCGGCAGAGGGGTGGCAGGCAGAGATCGTCAGCGATCATCTGACCGGAGATGTGGCGGAAGCCGCCGAAACCGTGATCGCGGTCGCGCGCAACGCCGCAACTGACCTGCCCGTCGCGCTGATCCTTGGCGGGGAAACCACAGTGCGGCTGGCCGGTGACGGCTTGGGCGGGCGCAACCAAGAACTCGCGCTGCGGGTGGCGCAGTTGGGCGCCGCGCAGCTCACTGGCAACTGGCTGTTCCTCTCGGGCGGCACCGATGGGCGCGATGGACCGACCGATGCAGCAGGCGGCCTTGTCGGCCCCGGCACCTGGCAGGCCATCCGGGACGCCGGGCAGGACCCCGAGGCGCTTCTGGCCAATAACGACAGCTACGCCGCGCTCAAGTCCGCAGATGCATTGCTGATGACCGGCGGCACCGGCACCAATGTCGCCGATGTCCAGGTCTTCCTGCGCCTGCCCGATTAAGCCTCGGCCCAAAGGCCTAACGACGCCCTAGAGGTCGATCTTGTCCAGATCGTTCAGCAAGTCGAGCAGTGCCTCATAACGCTCCTCACCCATCTTGTTCCGGGTCCGGGCGGCCAGTTCCATGCTGGCACCGATATTGTCATCGATGATCTGCTCTCCTGCTGCGGTGATCGTGATCACCTGACGGCGCCGGTCGCTCTCGTCGCGGCTGCGGCTGATCAGCTGTTTTTCCTCAAGCTTTTGCAGAATGCGGGTCAGGCTAGGCAGCAGCAGGCAGGCCTCTTCCGAAATCTGGGTCGGGTCTGTAGGCCCGCTTTCCTGCACCACGCGCAGCACCCGCCACTGCTGTTCAGTGAGGTTCACGTCGCTCAGGAGCGCTCGAATCGGGCCCATGACCCGCTCACGCGCCCGCAACAAGGCAATCGGCAGCGAACGGTCGGTGGATGGCAGTGCTTTTGTCATGTGCGTTTATCACCTCAAAATCAGGCAAAACGCAATTGGAATGGACGATATCCCACACAGTTGACCACCGGCGCGGATTTTGTTACACATGTTAATGATCTAGGGAGGAGCACGGATCAATGCCTCATATCACGGTGGACTATTCCCCGAATGTCGCAGGCTATGCGGATATTGCCGGTCTGTGCAACCGGCTGCGCCTTGCGGCGGCGGACACCGGCGTGCTGCCCCTGGCCGGGATCCGGGTGCGCGCCTTTGCCGCGACCCATTTCTCGATTGCCGATGGCGATCCGCAGCACGGGTATGTGGACATTGCAGTCCGCCTGCGCGGCGGCCGCGATCTGGACACCCGCAAACGCGCCACGACGGAGATTTTTGAGGCCGCGCGGCGTTATCTGGAACCCGCCATGCAGGCCCACTCCCTCGCGCTGTCGTTTGAGATGCGCGACATCGACCCCGATCTTTCCCCCAAATGCGGCACCATCCGCGACCATATGAAGAAGGCAGAGCAGTGATGAGCGATCTGGCCAGCAATATCGAGAAACTCAGTGGCTATCTGGCGCGTTTCAAGGACACCGGTATCCAGAACCGCATCGACGGGCAGGACGTGACCGGATCCGGCGGTGTGTTCCAGTCGACCTCCCCGGTGGACAAGAGCGTGATCTGCGATGTGGCGCGCGGCTCTGAGGCCGACGTTGACCAAGCCGCTGCCGCTGCCAAGGCGGCTTTCCCCATCTGGCGCGACACGCCCGCCACCGAGCGGCGCAATATCCTCCTGCGCATTGCCGATGCAATCGAGGCCCGCGCCGAGGAAATCGCGCTCTGCGAATGCTGGGACACCGGCCAGGCCCTGCGGTTCATGTCCAAGGCCGCCCTGCGCGGGGCTGAGAACTTTCGCTATTTCGCCGATCAGGTGGTGCAGGCCCGCGATGGCCAGCACCTGAAATCACCGACCCTGATGAATATCACCACCCGCGTGCCGATTGGCCCGGTGGGGGTGATCACGCCTTGGAACACGCCCTTCATGCTGTCCACATGGAAGATCGCGCCGGCCTTGGCGGCGGGCTGCACCGTGGTCCACAAACCGGCCGAGGATTCGCCGCTGACCGCGCGCCTTCTGGTCGAGATCGCCGAGGAGGCAGGCCTGCCGCCGGGTGTCCTTAACACCGTCAACGGCTATGGCGAGGACGCGGGCAAGCGCCTGACCGAACATCCCGATATTAAGGCCATCGCCTTTGTTGGCGAAAGCCGCACCGGGAGCCTCATCACCAAACAGGGTGCCGACACGCTGAAGCGGGTGCATCTGGAGCTGGGCGGCAAGAACCCGGTCATCGTCTTTGACGACGCCGATCTGGACCGCGCGCTGGATGCGGTGATCTTCATGATCTATTCGATCAACGGCGAACGCTGCACCTCTTCCTCGCGTCTGTTGGTGCAGGACAGCATCCGCGACGAATTCGAGGCCAAGCTGGTGGAGCGCGTCAATCGCATCAAGGTGGGCCATCCGCTCGACCCCACCACCGAAATCGGTCCGCTGATCAGCAAGGAGCATTTCGACAAGGTGACCTCTTATTTTGACATCGCTCGCGCAGATGGCGCAACCGTCGCTGCGGGGGGTGAGACGGTGGGGGATGAGGGTTATTTCGTGCGCCCCACCCTGTTCACCGGCGCCGACAACCAGATGCGCATCGCGCGCGAGGAGATCTTTGGCCCGGTGCTGACCTCGATCCCGTTCAGCACTGAGGAAGAGGCGCTGGAGATCGCCAATGACACGCCCTACGGGCTGACCGGCTATGTCTGGACCAATGACCTGACGCGCGCGCTGCGCTTTACCGACCGGCTCGAAGCTGGGATGATCTGGGTGAACAGCGAAAACGTGCGCCACCTGCCGACGCCCTTTGGCGGGGTCAAGGCATCCGGCATCGGGCGCGATGGCGGCGACTGGAGTTTCGAGTTCTACATGGAGCAGAAACACATCGGCTTCGCCACTGGCCAGCACAAGATCGCGCGCCTCGGCGCCTGATCGCCCCTTCGGAAACGCGCGCAACCTTTCGGGAGGAGACCCATGGGAGAGATCGTTCTTGCCGCCAAGATGACCCACGTGCCCACCATGCTCATGTCCGAGCAGGAGGGCCCCATCAAAGGCACCCGCCAGCCCGCCATCGACGGGCACCGTGAGATCGCCCGCCGGGCCAAGGCGCTTGGCGCTGATACGGTGGTGATCTGCGACACCCATTGGGTGATCAACGCGGGCTTTCACATCAATGCCAACACACGGTTTGAGGGGCTTTTTACCTCGAACGAGTTCCCGCAGTTCATCCAGGATCTGCCTTACGGCTATGACGGCAACCCCGAGCTGGGTGATGCCATCGCGAAAGAAGCCTCGGACCGGGGCGCCTATACGCTGGCGCATCATCTGGACAGTCTGGAGCTGGAATACGGAACCCTTGTCCCGATGCGGTTCATGAGCCGCGAGCACGACATGAAAGTCGTCTCGGTCGCGGCCTGGGCCACGGTACATGGCCATGACGAAAGCCGTATTGTAGGTGAGGCGATCCGCGCCGCGGTCGAGGCCTCGGACAGCAAGGTGCTGCTGGTCGCCTCCGGGTCCTTGTCCCACAAGATCTGGGCCAACAAGGATTACGCCGCCAACAATGGCACCTTCACCATCAGTTCGGAGTTCAACCGACAGATGGACCTGCATGTGCTGGAGATGTGGAAGAATGGCGATCACGCGACCTTCCTGAAAATGCTCAGCGAATATGCGCAATTCTGCTGCGGCGAAGGCTCGATGCATGACACGGCGATGCTCTATGGCGCGCTGGGATGGGATGCCTATGATGGCAAATGCGAGGTGGTGACGCCCTATTTCCCCAGCTCCGGCACTGGCCAGACAAACGTGATTTTCCCGGTTTGAACGCCGGATCAACAAGGAGGCACAGATGCCCGTTCCCGCCCCCGTTCTATACCCGCCCTTCAACATCGTCCGCCTCAGCCATGTGGAATATGCGGTGACGGACCTTGCCGCCAGCCGCGCCTTTTACGTGGACACGCTGGGCCTTCAGGTGACGCATGAGGACGACACCCGTATCTATCTGCGCGCGATGGAGGAACGCGGCCACCACTGCATCGTTCTGGTGCAGGCAGACAGCGCATCAGTGGCGGTTCTGGGGTTCAAGCTGTTTGACGAGCCGGATCTGGACAAGGCTGCGGATTTCTTTGCCGCCAAGGGGCTGCCAGTCGAATGGGTGGAGCGCCCGCATATGGGCCGCACATTGCGCACCCGCGATCCCTGGGGCATCCCGCTGGAGTTCTACGTCAAGATGGACCGGCTGGAGCCGATCCACCAGAAATACAGGCTCTATAACGGGGTAAAACCGCTCCGCATCGACCATTTCAACATGTTCTCGGCCGACGTGGACACCAGCGTTGCCTTCTACAACGAGATCGGTTTCCGCGTCACCGAATACACCGAGGATGACGACAGCGGGAAGGTCTGGGCCGCCTGGATGCACCGCAAGGGCGGCGTGCATGACGTGGCCTTTACCAACGGACTGGGACCGCGCCTGCACCACACGGCCTTTTGGGTGCCGAACCCGCTGGCCATCATCGATCTGTTGGATCTGATGGCGACCACCGGTTACGTGGACAATATCGAGCGCGGCCCCGGACGGCACGGGATCTCCAACGCGTTTTTCCTGTATGTGCGCGACCCGGACGGGCACCGGATCGAGATTTACTGCTCGGATTACCAGACTTGCGATCCCGACCTTGAGCCGATCAAATGGTTGCTCACGGATCCGCAGCGCCAGACCCTTTGGGGGGCGCCAGCGCCGCGCAGCTGGTTCGAGGAAGGGTCAAGTTTTGAAGGGGTAGAGCCACAGCCCAGCGCCCTGACCGCGCAGCCGATCATTGCACCGTAGAACAACATCAGGACAGCGACTGACCTTGGGGAGGCGAGAAGCGCCTTCCCAGGGGGAAGGTCAGGCGCGGTCCGGGCCAAGGCCCGTACATTGGAGCTTAACTTATGAAATGGGATGAATTCTCAGACTGGGGCCGCAAGGTCGCCGACTGGGCACAGGACTATCACCTGACCGTGGGCGAAAAACCCGTGCGCGCCCGCACCGAGCCGGGCGACGTTCTGAACGCCCTGCCAAGCCGCCCGCCCGAAAGCGGCGAAGGTATGGAAGAGATATTTGCCGATTTCGAAGAGATCGTGATGCCCGGCATCACCCATTGGCAGCACCCGCGCTTCTTTGCCTATTTCACCTCGAATGCCGCGGCGCCCTCGGTGCTGGCGGAATTCCTGGTCTCGGCCATCGCACCGCAATGCATGCTGTGGCAGACCTCTCCGGCGGCGACCGAGATGGAAACCCGGATGATGGATTGGCTGCGTCAGGCGCTGGACCTGCCCGAGCCGTATCAAGGCGTCATTCAGGACAGCGCCTCTTCGGCCACCCTGGCGGCGGTGCTAACCATGCGGGAAAAGGCGCTGAATTGGAAAGGCAACGAAGAAGGCCTGTTCAGCCAGAAGCCTCTGCGCGTCTATTGCTCCTCCGAAGTGCATACCTCGATCGACCGCGCGATTTGGGTCGCGGGCATCGGCCAGCAGAACCTAGTGCGGGTGCCGATCAAGGGTGATTGGCGCGGTATGGATCCCGCAGCGCTGGAGGCGGCGATCAAGGCCGACATCGCCGCAGGATTGCAGCCGACAGGGGTGATCCTCTGCGTCGGCGGCACCGGCACCGGCGCCACCGATCCCGTCGACAAGGTAATGGATGTGGCCGAGAAATACGGCCTATATACCCATGTGGATGCGGCCTGGGCGGGATCAGCGATGATCTGCCCCGAATATCGCCACTACTGGCCCGGCATTGATCGCGCCGACAGCATCGTCTTCAACCCGCACAAATGGCTCGGGGCGCAGTTCGATTGCTCGGCCCATTTCCTGAAGAACCCCGACGATCTGGTGCAGACGCTGGCGATCAGCCCCGAGTATCTGAAGACCCACGGCAAGGACGGCATCATCAACTATTCCGAATGGTCGGTACCACTGGGCCGCCGCTTCCGGGCGCTGAAGATCTGGTTCCTGATCCGCACCTATGGCCTTGAGGGGCTTCGGGAGAGACTTCGCAACCATGTGAACTGGTCGGTGCAACTGCATGACAAGCTCGCCGCGACGCCGGATTTCGAGATCGTGACCCCGCCCATGTGGTCGCTCTGGACCTTCCGCTATGCACCCAAGGGAGCCAAGGATCTTGATGCGCTGAACCTTTCGCTGGTCAATGCCATCAATGACGACGGGCGGATCTACCTGACGCAGACCCGCGTCGATGGCGATCTGGTGATCCGCTTCCAGGCGGGTCAGTTCGAAACCACGGAAAGCGACGTGATGATGGCCCATGATGTCATCACCGAAATCGCCGCCAGCCTGATGAGAGGAGCCGATTGATGCGATTTGCCACCTATAGCGCCAATGGCGAGACTTATTACGGCGCTGTCACGGACGAGGGCATGGCTGCCCTGTCGCCCGGGTTCCCACATTGGCCGACCCTGCGCGATGTGATCGCCGCCGATGGGCTGCATGATCTGGCAGTGGCTGCCAAAGGTCACCCGGTGACCCACCCGAATGGCACATTCACCTACCAGATCCCCGTGCCCAACCCGGAGAAAATCATCTGCGTCGGGGTGAACTTCCCTGACCGCAATGCCGAATACAAGGACGGCCAGGAAGCGCCGCCGAACATGTCCCTGTTCATCCGCTTCCCGCGCTCTTTCAGCGGGCAAGGCCAGCCGCTGATCCGTCCGCCGGAAACACCGCAGCTGGACTATGAAGGCGAGATCGCGATTGTCATCGGCAAGGGTGGGCGCCGCATCAAGGCCGAGAACGCCTATGACCATATCGCCGCCGTGACCCTTTGCAACGAGGGCACCCTGCGCGACTGGGTGCGCCATGCAAAATTCAACGTGACCCAAGGCAAGAACTGGGACAACTCCGGCGCCATGGGGCCGTGGCTGGTGCCGTTCACCTCCGCGGCGCAGCTGGATGATGTACGTCTCACAACTCATGTGAATGGAGAGCTGCGCCAGGACGACCGTACCAGCCGGATGCTGTTCCCGATCCGCCGCCAGATCGAATATATCTCGACCTTCACCACGCTGGTGCCCGGCGATGTGATCGTGACCGGCACCCCCACCGGCGCGGGCGCGCGGTACGATCCGCCCCGGTTCCTCAAACCCGGTGACGTGATCGAAGTGGAGGCCGAAGGTATCGGCACGCTCACCAACACGGTAGAGGACGAAGCATGACCCCCGACCAGCACGCAGAGGCCGCCGCGCGCCTGCTGACAGCCGAAGAAACCGGCCAGCAATGCGGGCTACTGTCCCTCGCCTATCCCGGCATGACGCTGGAAGATGCCTACGCCGTGCAAAAGGCGCTGGTAGCGCAAAAGCTGGCGCAGGGGCGCAAGAAGATCGGCTGGAAGATCGGCCTCACCAGCCGCGCCATGCAGCAGGCGCTGAACATCACCACCCCCGACAGCGGCGTACTGCTGGATGACATGGCCTTTGAGACAGGCAGCACCGTGCCCGCCGGACGGTTCATCCAGCCGCGCGTCGAGGCCGAGATCGCCTTTGTAATGAAAGCGCCCCTTGCAGGTGCTGACTGCACGCATGAGGACGTGATTGCCGCAACGGACTATGTGGCGCCCTCGCTTGAGATCCTCGACACGCGCATCCTGCGCGCCGATCCCGCCACCGGGCAGGCGCGTATCATCACCGACACCATCAGCGACAATGCCGCCAATGCGGGCGTGGTTCTGGGCGAGACGCGTCACGACATCGACGCGCATGATCTGCGCTGGGTCGGTGCCATCGCCACCCGCAACGGCACGGTCGAGGAAACCGGCCTTGGTGCCGGGGTGCTGAACGATCCCGTCACCTCGGTCCTGTGGCTGGCGCGCCGCATGGCGGAATATGGACAACAGATCGAAGCCGGGGATATCGTCCTCTCGGGGTCGTTCATCCGGCCCATCGAATGCCCGCCGGGCAGCGAGATCACCGCCGATTTTGGCCCCTTTGGCCAAGTCGCCATTTCATTCGCCTGACCGCCCCAATTTGACCAAAGAGGTTTTCCATGCCCGCACCCAAGAACAGCTTCAAACAGGCCCTCGCCGAGGGCAAACGCCAGATCGGTTGCTGGATGAGCTTTGCCGAACCCTCCGTGGCCGAGATCATGGGCACCTGCGGCTTTGACTGGCTGGTGGTGGATGGCGAACACGCGCCCAACGACATCCGCTCGATCCGGGACCAGCTGATGGCGCTTGAAGCCTCGGACAGCCATCCGGTGGTGCGCGTCCCGATTGGCGAAACTTGGATCATCAAACAGGTGTTGGATGCGGGCGCCCAAACCGTTCTGGTGCCCATCGTCGAAAGCGCCGAACAGGCCGAGGAATTGGTGCGCGCTTGCAAGTACCCGCCCCATGGCACACGCGGTGTCGGCGCTGCAGGGGCGCGGGCCAGCCGGTTCGGATCGGTCAGCGAATACATCCAGACCGCAGATCAGGAGATATGCCTGCTGGTGCAGGTGGAAAACCGCGCTGGGATCGCCGCGCTGGATGACATCCTACAGGTCGAAGGCATCGACGGTGTCTTTATCGGCCCGGCAGATCTGTCGACCGACATGGGCCACCAGGGCAATGCCGCCCACCCCGAAGTGCGCGCGGTGATCGCGGGCGCGCTGGAACATATCCGCGCTGCAGGCAAGGCGCCCGGCATCCTTGGCGTCACCGAAGAGGCGACACAGGCCTATTTCGACATGGGCGCACAGTTCCTTGCGGTGGGTCTGGATGTGCTGATCCTGGCCCAGAACGCCCGCAAGCTGGCCGCCGACTGGAAGGCGCGCTAAGCCTCAATTGCCTCCCTATCAGTCCCATTGGCGCAGAGGTTCTTCATTCGCAGGCCCGCAGTGGTTTCCCCGCTGCGGGCCTGCTACGTATTTCCCTGCAATTGACCGGTTTTACCTTCCGCCAGTAGCCTGCAATCACAGGAGCGAGAGCGCGCCAGGACCAAGGGAAAACCCCGAAAGAGACCGGCGCGACATCAGGGAGGACAACTATGAAACGCGCTATTCTTGCGGGTATGGTGTCGGCGCTTGCCTTGGCTTCGGCCGCAGCAGCAGACATCAAGATCGCCCATATCTACGGCAAAACCGGCCCTTATGAGGCCTACGCCAAACAGTCCCATGACGGGCTGATGCTGGGGCTGGAATACGCCACCGGCGGCACCATGGAGATCAACGGCGAAAAGATCGTCGTGATCGAAAAGGACACCCAGCTGAAGCCGGAAAACGGCAAGGCCCTCCTGGAAGAGGCCTACGGCGATGACGAAGTCGATCTGGCCATCGGTCCGGTCAGCTCGGGCGTGGCATTGGCCATGCTGCCGGTTGCCGAGGAATACGAAAAGCTGCTGATCGTGGAACCCGCCGTGGCCGACAGCATCACCGGCGCCAACTGGAACCGCTATATCTTCCGCACCGGGCGCAACTCGTCGCAGGACGCGGTCTCCAACGCCATCGCACTGGCCGGTGAAGACACCCATATCGCCACGCTGGCGCAGGACTATGCCTTTGGCCGCGATGGCATCGCCGCCTTCAAGGAAGCGCTGGAAAGCGTCGGAAGCGACGTTGCGCACGAAGAATACGTGCCCACCGACACCACCGACTTCACTGCAGCCGCCGAGCGGATCTTCAACGCGATGAAGGATCTGGACGGCAAGAAAAAGCTGTTCGTGATCTGGGCCGGTGGCGGCAACCCGATGAGCAAGATCAACGCCATGGACCCCAGCCGGTTCGGCATTGAAATGGCAACGGGCGGCAACATCCTGGCGGCGATGAAGGCCTACAAGGAATTCCCCGGCATGGAAGGCGCGACCTACTACTACTATGAGATCCCGCAGAACCCGGTGAACGACTGGCTGGTGAAAGAGCACGAAGCCCGCTTTGGCGCACCACCGGATTTCTTCACCGCAGGTGGCATGACCGCCGGTATCGCCGCGGTCGAGGCCATCAAGAAGGCCGGTTCGACCGACACCGAAGAGTTGATCACCGCGATGGAAGGCATGGAATGGGAAACCCCCAAGGGCACCATGATGTTCCGCGCCGAAGATCACCAGGCTCTGCAGCCCATGTATCACTTCAAGATCAAGGTCGAAGACGGCGTTGAATGGGCGGTCCCGGAACTGGTGCGCGAGCTGAGCATCGACGAGCTGCCGATCCCAATCCGCAACCAGTAACCCTTCAGAACCAGCGGTCCGGGGCGCCATGCCCCGGACCGCCTTTTGTCCGGCCTGGCCATCCATGGCCCATTTCCGCAGCCCCGGTGCCCGTTGTTTCAGGCCCCCCGGCGCGGGCAGACCAGAGACTGACATGACTTCCTCTCCCATATTGAGTACCCGTGATCTGACGGTCCGATTTGGCGGCCACGTGGCTGTCGATGCGGTGACCTGCGATTTTCATCCCGGGCAGCTGACTGCGATTGTCGGCCCCAACGGCGCGGGCAAGACGACCTATTTCAACCTGATTTCAGGCCAGATCCCTGCCAGCGCCGGGCGCGTCTTCCTGCATGACCGCGATATCAGCGGCCAGTCGGTCTCTGCCCGCACCCGCGCCGGGATCGGCCGGGCCTT
Source organism: Phaeobacter sp. SYSU ZJ3003 (assembly GCF_041300735.1). NCBI lineage: Bacteria > Pseudomonadati > Pseudomonadota > Alphaproteobacteria > Rhodobacterales > Roseobacteraceae > Phaeobacter > Phaeobacter sp. SYSU ZJ3003. Next base: position 115,709 of record NZ_PXNU01000032.1, read on the forward strand.
TCAGCTGACCAATCTGTTTCCCAACCTGTCGGTTCTGGAAAACGTGCGTCTGGTGGTGCAGGCCAAATCGGGCCGCAGCTTCAACCTCTGGTCCATGGTCTCGCGCCACGGCGATCTAACCGCCGAGGCCGAGGCGATCCTGCAGCGCGTGCGCCTGCTGGAACAGCGCGAACAGGTGGTTTCAGAGCTGTCCCACGGCAATCAGCGTAAACTGGAAGTCGCGCTGCTGATCGCGCTCGATCCCGCTGTCTATATGTTCGATGAACCCACCGCAGGCATGAGCGTTGATGAGGCTCCGGTGGTGCTGGACCTGATCGAGGAACTGAAAGACCAACGGAACCGCACGATCTTGCTGGTCGAACACAAGATGGACGTGATCCGCACCCTCGCCGACCGCATCATCGTTTTGCACAACGGCGCCCTCGCCGCTGATGGTCCCCCGGCCGAGGTTATGGCCTCGGATGTGGTGCAGGAGGCCTATATGGGCCGGGGCCTCGAAGGAGTACTGGCCGATGTCTGATCCTATCCTGAAACTCGAAGGCGTCTATACCAACATCGCGCAATATCACATCCTGCAAGGGGTGGATCTGCAGGTGCCGCGCGCTGCCGTGACCATGCTTCTGGGCCGCAACGGGGTCGGTAAGACCACCACCCTGCGCACCATCATCGGCCACTGGCGCGCCCATAAGGGCCGCATCCTGTTCGATGGCGAGGACATCACCAAACTGCCCACCCCGGCAATTGCCCGCTTGGGGCTGGGCTTCGTGCCTGAGGACATGGGAATCTTCGCTGATCTCACGGTCGAGGAAAACATGGTGCTGGCCGCCGTCTCCGGCCCGATCAACTCGGCCCGGCTCGACTGGATCTTTGCCGCCTTCCCGCCGCTCAAGACCTTCTGGAAATCCGAGGCCGGGAACCTGTCGGGCGGGCAAAAACAGATGCTGTCGATTGCCCGCGCCATGGTCGAGGAACGCAAGCTTTACCTCATCGACGAGCCGACCAAGGGTCTGGCGCCCGCCATCATCTCGACCATGGCACGCGCCCTCAAGGATCTGAAGGATCAAGGCGCCTCGGTGCTGTTGGTGGAACAGAACTTTGCCGTCGCCAAGGCGCTGGGAGACAGTGCCAATGTGATGGACGACGGGCGGATGACCTGGTCCGGCGAAATGCAGGAGCTGGCAACCGATGCGGCCCTGCAGGAACGCCTGATGGGCCTCAGTCTGGAGGCACATTGATGACTGTCCTGACGCCAATCCGCCCTGCACAGCAGATAAACCTATCGGGAGGCCAGCCATGAGCGCCGCACCTGAACACGCCCCCAAGATGGCCGACGTTTCACTGCGCGACCGTATCGCACCGCATATGCCAGTCCTGCTGGTGCCGCTGATCGCCATCGCCGGGTTCCTCGCCATCCAGAACCCCTCAAGCTGGCTGACACTGACGGTGTCGGGTCTGGCCATGGGGATGATGATTTTCATCATGGCCTCGGGCCTGACGCTGGTCTTTGGCCTGATGGATGTGATCAATTTCGGCCATGGTGCCTTTGTCTCGGTCGGGGCCTTTGTCGGCATTTCGGTGCTGCTGCTCCTTGGGCATATGACCGAGGCGCCCTCGCTGCTATTGAACCTTACGGCGCTGCTGGTGGCGGTGCTGGGCGCCATGATTGCCACTGGCATCATGGGCTGGGCCTTTGAAAAGGTGATCGTGGAGCCGGTCTACGGCCACCACCTGAAACAGATCCTTGTCACCATGGGCGGGCTGATCGTTGTGGAACAGCTGATCGTCGTGCTCTGGGGCCCCGAGGAAATCTACATCCTGCGTCCCGAGGCGCTGAAAGGCGCGATCACCTTTGCCGGGGCCGCGATCGAGAAATACCGTCTGGTCGCCGTTGGTGTGGGCCTTGCGGTGTTCCTCGCCATGCGCTGGGTGCTGCGACGGACCAAGATCGGCCTGATCGTGCGGGCCGGGGTCGAGAATGGCGAGATGGTACAGGCGCTCGGCTACCGGCTGCGGCTGGTCTTTGTCGGCGTCTTCATCGCCGGGTCCGCGCTCGCGGGTCTGGGCGGCGTGATGTGGGGCCTCTACCAAGAGGTCGTCACCGCCCATATGGGCAATCAGGCGATGATCCTGATCTTCATCGTGGTGATCATCGGTGGGCTTGGCTCGGTCGAGGGCTGTTTCATCGGCGCCCTGCTGGTCGGGCTTTTGCAGAATTACATCGCCTTCATCGAACCCAAGGCGGCGCTGATTTCCAATATCGCCCTGATGGTCACCATCCTGATGTGGCGCCCGATGGGCATGATCCCGGTGGTAAAAGCAAAATGATACGTACCCTTCTTTCGGGCGATATGCCCCGCTCCGTGCCGCTGGCGCTTATTCTTGGTGTGATCCTTGTCTGCCTGGCGCTGGCGCCCTTCCTCTTTCCCGGCGTGCGCACGGTGGATACGGCAGCACGCATCTGCATCTTCATTGTGTTGGTCGCCAGCTACGACCTGCTGCTCGGCTATGGCGGTATCGTCAGCTTCGCCCATACGATGTTCTTTGGTATCGGCGCCTACGGGGTAGCGCTGGCCTCGACCCATCTGGGGCGCGGCTTTGACTCCATCGCCATCGGCGCCATCGCCGGAGCAGGCGTTGCAGCGCTTCTGGCGCTGGTGATCGGCCTGTTCTCCCTGCGGGTGCGGGCGATCTTCTTTGCCATGATCACGCTGGCGGTGGCTTCGGCTGTCGCGGTGCTGGTCAGCCAGCTCTCGGGCCTGACCGGCGGCGAAGACGGGCTGACCTTCAAGACCCCGCGCGAACTTGGTCCGGCCTTCAAATTCGGCAAGGAAGCCTTCGACGGCCAGCTGTTCGGAGTAAAGCTGAACGGCAAGCTCCTGGCCTATTACTTCGTTTTCATTGGCGCGCTGGTGCTGTTCCTCGGCCTGTTGCGGGTGGTGAACTCACCCTTTGGCCGTGTCCTGCAGGCAATCCGCGAAAACGATTTCCGGGCCGAGGCAATCGGCTACAAGGTGGTTTACTACCGGGTAGCGGCCACCTGCCTCTCGGCAGCAGCAGCTGCCCTCGCTGGCGCGCTCTATGCCGTCTGGCTGCGCTACGTGGGGCCGGACACCTCACTGTCGATGGAGATCATGATCGATATCCTGCTGATGGTAGTGATCGGCGGCATGGGAACCATGTATGGCGCAGTCGTTGGCGCAACGCTCTTCGTGCTGGCACAGAACTATCTGCAAAACCTGATGGGCGCCGCGTCCGAGCTGACCAGCGCTCTGCCTCTGCTACCGGACCTGCTCAATGCGGACCGCTGGCTGTTGTGGCTGGGCGTCCTGTTCATCCTCAGCGTCTATTTCTTCCCGACCGGTATCGTAGGCCGCCTGCGCAACAGCGGATAGGGTCCCCGGGTCAAGGGCGGCGCAGCCGCCGCACCACAGGTGCGGTTCACCCTTGACGCGGATACATACCCAATAATCGATCTGGCGTCTTGAGAGGCAGAATAGCCCCTCAAGGCGCCTCTCAGCAAATCCCTGCGCCGCGCAAGCGGCGCCAGACCCAACCAACAGAGAAGGATCTTCGATCCGGCGATGGTGGGCGGGAGCCCACGGCTCGCCCGCCTGACCTCAGGCACCGCTATCGAGACATTCGGGGCTAGACAGACAAACAGGGCGCCAAGAGAGAGCGGCACCCTGTTCAAAAAACTGCGCAAATATCAGCCCGGCACCGTCAACGCCGCCAACCACCAATCCCAAGGTAGGGATGCAATGTCCGACCTCTGCCAAAGGGGGGGCAGGATGGCGGGCCGGACGGGACTGGTTGTCAGCGACGTCAGGGACAGTGCAGGATCTCAAGACCCCGCGGGAATAAGTAAACCTTACCGTATTTCGGAGGCTGCGCCTATCTGCCCGAAGGGGCAAACAGCCGGGCCATTTTTGCGTTAACCTAGCCAAAAGGATAGATGTTGCTGCTGGTACGCGGCAACGCGCTGTGGACCGGGGGCTGGGGGCTGATACGTTGCGGGCCGGTCCGCCTCTCACCACAGCCACCACAGGAGGTGCCCCCCTCCGGACAGCCGCTCTCTCTCGGCGCCGCTCAGAATGCGCTAGTTGCGCACCGGCAGTTTGCGCACTGCGCGGGTCGGGGCGGTTTTCTTGAAACGCTGCTCCAGCTCTTCGACAGGGTAGCCGAGGAAGCTGCAGGTGCAGATCTGCACGTGACTGTGACCATCATAAAGATGCATGTGGCCTTTGGCACGCTTCATGTAGAATCCCTTGGCCTGCAGGGCGCTGCGCAGCTCGGACCAGCTGGTCGCATCATCGAAAATCGGACACAGCGATATACGCAGCTGGATCATCATCTCGGTGTCCAGGCGGCTTTGATCGCAGGCGCTGGACCAGGCAGTCTGGGCCATGGCTGCATCGCCGGTCGTCACGGTTTCACGTTCAAAATCATGGGAGTACATGGCAGCGTTCCTCGTTTTCTCTGGCCCTTACCAGCATGGTCTTGTTTGTGACCACAATGGGGCGGCTGCCGGATGCAAATGGGGCCACTTCTTGCGAAATGGCCCCAGTTTTATTTGGTTTTTAGAGCAAGTTGCGCTGCAACTCAGCCCTTTTTCAGAACCTCACGGCCCAGGAGTTCGGCAATCTGCACCGCGTTCAGCGCTGCGCCTTTGCGCAGGTTGTCACTGACGCACCACAGGTTCAGACCATTGTCGATGGTGCTGTCCTGACGGATCCGGCTGATGAAGGTGGCATAGTCGCCAACACATTCGACCGGGGTCACGTAGCCACCGTCTTCGCGCTTGTCGATCACCATGATGCCCGGCGCTTCGCGCAGGATGTCGCGCGCTTCGTCTTCGTCCAGATGGTCTTCGAACTCGACGTTCAGCGCTTCGGAGTGCCCAACAAAGACCGGCACGCGCACACAGGTCGCGGTGACCTTGATGGCGGGATCGACGATCTTCTTGGTCTCGGCGACCATCTTCCACTCTTCCTTGGTCGACCCGTCTTCCATGAAGACGTCGATATGCGGAATGACGTTGAAGGCGATCTGCTTGGGGTAAACCTTCGGCGGCACATCCTGAGTCGGATTGTAGACGGCCTTGGTCTGGTCCCACAGCTCATCAATCGCTTCCTTGCCCGAACCGGACACCGACTGATAGGTGCTGACGATCACGCGCTTGATCTTGGCGCGGTCGTGCAGCGGCTTCAGCGCGACGACCATCTGCGCGGTCGAACAGTTCGGGTTGGCGATGATGTTTTTCTTGGAATAGCCGTGCACCGCCTCGGGATTCACCTCGGGCACGATCAGCGGGATGTCCGGATCGTAACGGTACAACGAGGAGTTATCGATCACCACGCAACCCGCAGCCGCCGCCTTGGGCGCATACTTCTTGGTCGCGTCCGAGCCGATGGCGAACAGCGCCATGTCCCAGCCGGTGAAATCGAAGGTGTCCAGATCCTGGGTAGTGAGGGTTTTGTCGCCAAATGTCACTTCGGTTCCCAGGGATTTGCGGCTTGCCAGAACGGCAACCTCATCCACCGGAAACTGGCGCTCGGCCAGAATGTTCAGCATTTCGCGGCCCACGTTACCCGTGGCGCCCGCGATAACGACGCGATAACCCATATTAGTTTCTCCAGTTTTGCCCGGCCTCGTGGCCGGCTGCGGTGTCATATAGGGATTGCGCCAGAATTTAAAGGGCCACCATCACACCATCACCATCAATCCAGGCTATCACGGCTGAACAGATAGATCACACAGCCAAGGAGCAGGGAGGCCGCGAAAAACCCAAACAGGGCAATGTACGGCGCTGCAGGATCGCTCCCTTGCGCCATCTCTGCGTGAATGCGGCCGCTGGCAAATTGCATCAGCCCAACGCCACCGATGCCGAAAAAGTTCAAGAGCGTGACTCCGCGCCCCACCAGATGCGCAGGCACGAAGGCCCGGCCATGGGCGATCACCACCGGGAAGGAGGCCCCGAAGAAGCCGATCCCCGCCATCAGTGCGACTGGCACCCAGACCGGCGCGCCGGTCAGCACAATCAGGGCCACAAGGCCAAGAACCACCGCCATGCTGCCGCCCCAGATCACCCATTTGCGCGTGCTCAGCATCCGGTCCAATGGCCCGTAGACAAAGGTGCCGAGGATCATCGCCACACCCATGATCAGGGTGATCAGCCCGATCTGACCGGTCTCCATCCCGTAGACATCGGAAAAATAGGGACCGATCCACAATCCCCGGATCGCAGCTACCGGTGCGTAACTGACCAGCATGATGGGAAAAATCGTCCAGAGCACCGGCATTTTCAAAAGGTCGAGCACCGAGCCTTTGACCTCTGTATGGCTCTTTGGCGGGTCCTTGACCGTCAGCCAGATCCCCGCCGCCACGCTGGCAGAAACGGCGGCCAGCCCGACCAGCGTCGCGCGCCAGCCGACCAGCTCTACTGCCAGCGCCGTGGGATAAGAGGCCACCAGATTGCCAACTGATCCAACCCCAAGCATCAGCGCCGCCAGAGTCGCAAACCGCACCGGCGGATAGGTCTGTGCAAAGATGAAATAGGAGGCCATCAGAACTGGCGAACAGCCGATCCCGATCAGGAACATCGCGACCGCAATGTGAAACGGCCCGCTTGCCAGGGCGAACACAAGCGCGCCGCCCCCACCACCCAGCAACAGCAAAACCGCTGCGCTACGTCTGGGGCCGATATGGTCCAGCGCCCAGCCGACGGGCAACTGCATCGCCGCGAAGGCCAGGAACCACATCCCCGATGCAAAGGCGAGATCGTCCGGTTTCACCCCAAGATCAGTGCCCAGTACCCCTGTGAGAACCGCCAGAAAAGCTCGGAAAAACTGGCTCAGCACATAGGCCAGGCACAGCAGAATCAATCCCGCCTGCATTCATATCCCCCCGATGCTTCTGTTGCGCGGCTCATGCCCGTCGCAAGAGGAGCATTAAATTACGCTGGTGTAACTTGCATGTTTGCCAGATCACTACAATTCCTTTGGAGACCGATATCCCTCGGAACGATTGGAACGGCCAAGGATGCGATGACACGGCAGGACAGGTTTTATGAACAGCTCCCCAAACACGGAGCCTTCTCGGCCCTGGCCCGTCCAGAGGTCTTTGTCCCGCTACCGCAGCACTGGGTGGTATGCTGCACCGACATCGTAGCCTCTACCGACCTGATTGCCGCCGGGGAATACAAGACCGTCAACATGGTGGGCGCCTCGGTCATTGCCGCCATGATGAACACACTCGGCGATACCGCCTTTCCCTATAGTTTCGGTGGCGACGGGGCATCCTTTGCGGTCGCTCCTGAGCACGCGGGCACCGCGCGCGAAACTCTGGCGCGGCTGCGGGATTGGGTCAGAGATGAATTCGGCATCACCCTGCGGGCGGCACAGATGCCGATCGAACGGATCCGCGCCGAGGGGTTGAACGTGACCGTTGCCCGCTATGCAGTGTCCGAGGATGCAGATTACGCGATGTTCTCGGGCGGGGGTCTGGCCTGGGGTCGTGTCTCGGAGTTGGTGGAAATTTGAAGGCGGCGTAATCTCCGGGTGAACATCCACCCA
>NZ_PXNU01000033.1:0-1123 GCF_041300735.1 Phaeobacter sp. SYSU ZJ3003
GCGCGACGTGCTCGATATGGTCGCGTGAAATGAAGCTATAGGTCTCCGATGAAACCGGAGCGATTCAAAGAGCCGATTCAGCGAAGAACAGATCATTGGCATCTTGAAGGAGCACCAAGCTGGCATCGGGGCCAAGGAGCTCTGCCGGAAGCATGGCATCAGTGATGGCACGTTCTACAAGTGGCGTTCGAAGTATGGCGGCATGGAAGTGTCGGAGGCCAAACGGCTGAAGGCGCTCGAAGCCGAGAACGCGAAGCTGAAGAAGATGCTGGCGGAACACATGCTCGACGTGGCCACGCTGAAGGAAATGCTGGGAAAAAACTTTTGAAGCCCGGTGCAAGGCGGAGAGCCGTGGACTGGGCCATGACAGAGAAGAACTACAACCAGCGGCGGGCCTGTGCCTTGGCCGGGATTGATCCGCGCGTCTACAGGCGGCGACCAGCCAGGCCTGAGGATACAGAGCTCCGAGAGCGGCTGAAGGAGCTCTCCGGGGAGCGTCGGCGGTTTGGCTACCGACGACTGCACCTCCTACTGGGCCGAGAGGGCTGGCAAGTTAACTGGAAGAAGCTCTATCGGATCTACCGTGAAGAAGGCCTGACAGTGCGCAAGCGTGGCGGTCGCAAGCGAGCGATTGGAACGCGTGCGCCGATGACGATCCCGCAAGGGCCAAACCAGCGATGGTCCCTGGACTTCGTCTCAGATAGCCTTTCGGACGGGCGCCGGTTCCGGGTGCTTTGCGTCATCGACGACTTCAGCCGGGAATGCCTGGCCGCGGTCGTGGACACCTCACTCTCCGGCCAGCGGGTTGCCCGTGAGCTCGATAATATCGCCCGAACGCGCGGTTATCCGTGCATGGTGGTCAGCGACAATGGGACCGAACTTACGTCGAATGCCATCCTGAAATGGCAGGAAGACCGGAAGGTCGAGTGGCACTACATCGCGCCTGGGAAGCCCATGCAGAACGGCTTCGTCGAGAGCTTCAACGGCCGCCTGCGAGACGAGTGCCTCAACGAGCATCTGTTCGCAAACCTGCGCCACGCCCGGGAGCTGATCGCGTCTTGGCGTGACGATTACAATCACCATCGCCCCCACACGAGCCTCGACGGGCTCACTCCGTGGGAGT
>NZ_PXNU01000034.1:0-94309 GCF_041300735.1 Phaeobacter sp. SYSU ZJ3003
CACGAGCCTCGACGGGCTCACTCCGTGGGAGTATCACCAACGGTCAATAGAGGACCAAACACTGAACAGAGCGAACTAACAACCGCGGACTCAAAGGGGAGCAGGTCATGATCTAAATCTTTTGGGAACAGGTTGGAGTCAAAGTAATGTGCTGAATACTTGACTTCTTGTACTGAGAACTCTTGAAACCACTGATCTTTTAGTGGGGATTTGTTGGTGTTTATTAAAAATGCAATCTTTGTCATGATCCTTTCGTGTTTAAATTTAAGTTGCGGTTGAATTTGGCCGTAGATCAAAGCGCATGTGGTTGTTGTGAGTGGGTGAAGGGAGTATGGTGGTCAGTCCACTTCCCTCACCGCAACCTTTTATAATTTAACATTTCCGAAAGGGTTGTTAAATCAGAGCGCATGAACTTTGTTCCCCATGAGTATTTAGAAAATACCTATGCTCCGGATTCAGCGATCCGACAAAAAGCTTATGAAATTTTCCCATGGATGGCGTTCGTTAGGTGAGTGTAATTCACTCCTTTGAACTAAATCCATATTAACAATTCGCGCAGTAGCGTGTCAATGCCAAATATATGATCAGCGCCTTGTTCTCATAAGATGTATTAGATTGTAATGAGTGGAAGGGGCAAGCCCCTTGGCTTCGCCTCAGTTTAATTTTTGCACCCATGTAGAAAAAGCAGCAAAATACACCAGTTACGCGAATGTCCATCTAATATAGAACTTATACCCTTATTACATGGGTGCAAAAATATCTGTATTGATCCGTAAGGCCCATCCGAAGGCTCCATGGTCTGATATTTCCTTTGTTGACTGCAGGAGCAATTGATGTGATTCCCGAAAATGCCCTTCGGCTTTGATTGGGTTATATTGACAAATGGCGCAGCCAGAGGCAGATCGACGTGATGTAAATGAAGCCCGAGAAGCTCTCCGCAATCTTGCCACAACGGGTAGCGACACGGCGGGTGTTTTCGGTTTGCTGAAACGCCGTTCGACCAAGTTACGCAGACGATACAAAGCCCGTTCGGCGACAACCCACCTCTGGAGCTGCCAAACTTTGCAGTAGCAGGCTAATTGAGGAGAGCCGTTTGCTGATACGCGGATAGTCGAGATTATCAAAGAGCAATAGACGGGCTTGCTGATTGCGGGGATATTTACCCTGTGAGGGTTCTGCCCGCAATATCGCAACAGCTGAAGTCTAAGTCTTGCGGGATGCAGTTTCCCTGGCAGACAGGCTAAAAAAGTTGGAGGAAAAGATCGCCTATTCAAAGTGGCTTTTTTCCTGCGCCCCCAACACAGAGGGGCGCACTTTGTGGTCTTGCTAAGGGCGCTAAGTCATGGACAAAAATTAGAAATAGCGCGTTACCAGTAAAATCAACTCACAAATTAAGGCCCATGGCTTTCAATGTTTTGCGATCGGGCGCTCCAGTTGCGGAAAGACCGTTAGCTTCCTGGAATTTTCTCAGAGCTTTCTTGGAGCCATTCCCCCAAACTCCATAAGGGTCACCTGCATTGAAGCCGCCTGCATTTAGCATCGTCTGGATTGCCTTATAGTCATCGCGGGTCAGTTCAAGGGTAGAGAACCCGCATGCAGCAGCGGCCGCATCAATGACCACATCTGTTCCAGCCATGTTAAGAGACATGCTATGAATCTCCCCATCCCGCTCTCTCAGCCGGAAGAAGGTCTTCTTGGACCCGTATAGTTTCCGCAGGAATGCCTCCCCATCGGCATTGAAAAGACCTGCCCCCTTGCTCCCGGAAAGCTCGCTCCAGCGGCCAGTTTGGGCCTCAGAGTCGTCAATGCGATAGGTCACAGAAATCGAGTTTGCACGGCTATCAGTCTGAATGTAGTCATCGGTATCAAAGACGATGGATGCAGTACCTTCCTGGCAGCCAATCTTAAGAGAAGGGTCGTCTCCATAGCCTTCCGTAAATGCGTTAACATTGATCGCAAATACTGCAGGGCTATCGTCAACTTCAGCTTGGTATTTCTTCAGGCCCCACCACCCAACAACTTCAAAGCCTTCATTGTCCAACTGGCGGAAAATGGACTGATCATAGTCGATGTCAGGGTGGGTCGGATCAGCCCAAGCGACCTTGGTGTCATCTCCGTCATCATTCGAAGGATTGGAGTTGCCAATGTCCGACGCTGATGACCTTGCGGACCCACTGACATTGGCCGGTAGTGCGATGCCATACTCAGCCTGCATCCAGGCTGCACGAATTTGGGCTAGTGTCAGCTTTTCCGTTTCGAGCCTGCTGATAGCCATGGCCTGAACCAATCCCCCTGAATACTGGGCAACTTCATCTTGGACTGCGTCAATTACCTTCATTTGCTTCATGTACTCTTCAAGAAGCTGGGCGGACTTTTCAGGATGGGGCTGAACCGCAGGCACGATTACCTCGATTGTCCCCGCGCCCTCATTGGCAAGCTTTTGATTGGTAAGCAGCGCCAAGGTTAAAGCTGTTGCATCCAATCTGGCTTGTTTGAGCACCCCAAACAGGCTGTCTGGATTTGCCATATTGGAGATTTCTTCTTCAAGCGACGCAATCTCCCCCTGGATTGCTGCAATTTCAGAGGTAATATCTGCTAATGCAGGCCCTGACACCAGCATGGTAGTCGAAAGCAACGCCGCAGCTGCAGACTGAAAAACAGTTTTCCTTATCATTTTAACTCCAAAGCTTCAGTACTTTACGTCAGCTTAGTGCGCATCTTCAGAGGGCGCACCCCCGAAGGTTGCGAAAAATCGTCCTGAGTCGCGTTGTCAAAAGGGTTTCATGGTAGAAAACGAGTAAGAAATCGAAGCGAACCCTTGTTTCAGCACTGTAAGGGGCGACGCAAAGACATCGTCCTCTGGAACTGGAGGAACGCGCGAAAGTTGGTGATGCCCTGAGGGGCGGCATATCAAGGCGGTGTCGAGTCGCCGTCAATTCTTTGCTGAGAAAAGGATATGCCACATGCCAAAGACTACCATCACCCAACTGCCCGATCCATCGGGATTTAGCTCCGACCCTTTCACTGACGTTCTGCGCGATGGCGCGCGCAAGCTGATCGAACAAGCGATCCACGCCGAGCTGGCCACACTCATGGCGGCCTTTTCGAAGGAAAGGCTCGAGGACGGGCGGGCGCGTCTGGTCCGCCATGGTCACCTGCCGGAACGCGAGGTGATGACCGGCATTGGTCCAGTGCCAGTGAAGGTGCCGCGTGTCCGTGATCGGGGTGCTGGCGACGATAAGATCACCTTCACTCCCAGCATCCTGCCGCGGTATCTGCGTAAGGCAAAGTCGGTCGAGGAGCTGCTGCCGTGGCTTTACCTCAAGGGCGTGTCCACAGGCGACTTCAGCGAGGCTCTGGAGGCTCTGCTTGGCCCGAATGCCAAGGGCCTGTCTGCCAAGACCGTCACCCGGCTGAAGGCCGACTGGTGGAAAGACTACGAGGCTTGGCAGAAACGTGACCTCGGCAACCGACGCTTTCTCTACATCTGGGCGGACGGGGTTTACTTCAAACCGCGCATGGCCGAGGAAAAACAATGTGTTCTGGTGATCGTCGGGGCGGACGAATACGGCCGCAAGGAACTGCTGGCGATGACCGACGGCTTCCGCGAAAGCACCCAAAGCTGGCGCGAGGTGCTGCTCGATCTCAAGCGCCGCGGCCTGAAGCAGGACCCAAAATTGGCTGTTGGCGACGGCGCCCTGGGGTTCTGGACCGCGCTGCGCGAGGTATTCGCCACGACGCGGGAGCAGCGTTGCTGGGTTCACAAGGCCATGAACGTGCTGAACGCGCTGCCGAAATCCAGCCAGGCCAAGGCGAAGGCGCATCTGCACGACATCTGGCAGGCCGCGACGAAGGCCGAAGCCAACATCGCCTTCGATTTTTTCGTCGAAACATACGGTGTGAAATGGGACAAGGCGGTGGCCAAGCTGGTCAAGGACCGCGACGCGCTGCTGACCTTCTACGACTACCCGGCAGAACACTGGAAGCACATCCGGACGTCAAATCCGATCGAAAGCACCTTCGCCACCGTCCGGCATCGCACGAAACGCACCAAGGGATGCCTCAGCCGCAAGACCGGTCTGGCCATGGCGTTCAAGTTGATGATGTCGGCGCAGAAGAAATGGCGCAAACTCGACGGCCGGAACCGCCTGCCCGAGATCATCCAAGGGGTTGAGTTCCGCGACGGCCTCCGCCAACTTCAAGCGGCCGCCTGATCAGGCGTCACCAACTTCTGCGCATATCTCCTGGAACTGTCCCTTCCGGCGCTTCTCGAGCTGGGTCTGAAAATCAGTGGGGCCTTCTGCATAGACAACAATCTGCGGTGGACACGGCTGATCAGTGAGGCGACCAACTGTGTCACCATCCTATACGTTTGTGGCCGAGGAAATGATTGAGGAGCGTGGCTGAAGACACTACTTTAAAGATGTGAACGCCACTTACTGAGCAGCAGCACCTCTTTTTCCAAAGAACCTCATCACTGCTCTCCACAAGAAATTATGCGTTTTGGACGCGCTACGGAGCATTCTCTCGACCAACTTTGCTTCTCGCTTCGAGAACTTCATTTCTTGGCCTTCTGGTGTCGACAGAACTTTTGTTCGCAGTTTTTGGACGCGACGAGCATAAATCGCTCCAGCACCTAGAACCAGAACCGCGGCAGAGCCTAAGAAAACCGGTACCAGAATTGATACCGAGGGCAGAATACCGGCTCGCATCATTAAGCCAGTAATACCAGTCGCTCCAATCGTAGTACCCAAGAAGCCCGCGCTTCCAATCAGAGAGATTGCTGCTCCGGCAACCGTTCCATAAGCCCAGATGGCCGCACCTCCTATTGCTGCAGTTCCAAGTGTGCCCGCCGCAATCGCAGTCCCAGTCAAGAAAGAAGCCAGCGCTGCGGTGCTTATGTATGTGCCTGCAACGTAACCTCCTGTGAGCGAACTGTATACGATCAGCCCGCCAGCAGAATGGGCGACGAGGCTTCCTCCGCTAGCCAAGGCTGTAACAACTGGGATCAATGGGAGTACCAAATTTATTTCTCCGACAAACAAATTCCATTTTCTTGTCGCTCATAGGCCCAAAACTGAGCGCCGACACGACTAGCATCGTCCCGTCTTTACGCTGTGTCAAACGCCGTGATGTAGTCCCCAACAACGCCGTCGGTTTTGGTCCGGGCTTTTCGTAGCGAATCCTCGACTGAGTTTGGATGAGAAGCCATGGAACTACAGAATACAGACTCGAGAAACACTCTGAGTTGGGCACTATCTTGGACACTAAGTGGGTATTGATAAATTTTGTAAGAGGTTGAAATAAAACAGCAATAATCGGAGGTTGCGGTTCCGGTACTCGCCTCCAAATACCAACAGCGACATATCTCCTGAAAACAAGAAGATGCCGACTAGCTGGCATGCGTTTGTCATGGCTTGCCGATTGATTGGCTGGTCTTACCCGCTGTTGGCGGCGGCAATGGCCTTTGCGATCAGGGCAGGGGTGCCGGGCAGGGCGCCGACAACCGGCAGGACTTGTCCCGCGAACGCGGCGCTGTTGAGAGCCTCGGGAATGTCCCCGCGCACGTGATCACCGGCCTGAGCGAAAAACGGCAGGCACAGGGTCCGGCGGGGCAGGGTGCGTGCGATGGTGTCGATGCCGGGGGCTTGCTCCACAAAGGCGGGGCTGATCTGCGCACTGGGTAGAAGCGCGCGCAGGTGGGTGGCGAATGCCTCTGCGGCTTCGGCTGCCTTTGGGCCGCGGGCGGAGCCATGCGCAGCGAGCAGCACGGAGAGGGGGGCGTCGGCCCATCCGGCCTCTCTTTGCGCGTCTTGCAGGGCAGCTGCGGTCAGCTCCGGCAGGGAGGAATCCAGGCCAAAGGGGCAGGCCATTGTGTAGACGCGTCCCGACAGCCGCTCGGGCAGGACCTTTGCGGTGAACCAGCCCCGGGCCATGAAAAAGGGGTAGATGATGGCGCCGTCTGTCATCACCGCATCGAGCCTGCCGGGATTGGCCAGGGTGGCGGAGCGAATATCCCAACTTGGCAGATGCACCGCCACCTCTGCCGCCAAGGCGGCAAGGGCGCGTTCCGGCGGCTCTGGCGCCGAAGGTTGCCCGTGGGATGTCAGAATGGCGGTCTTCGTGGTCATGGAGGCGGTTTCCAATGCAGCGTTTGTGGCGGCAAAACGATGGCGTAGGGTGACAATTAGGGCCGCTCAGGTGCCTGTCTATCCTGATTGTTACAAAGGCCGAAAGATCAGAGCCGCAGCCGGTTGCACATTGATGGGAGATGACCGCTGGAGCGGGCGTGTGCTGCCCTTAGGTTCGGGCAAGAATTCCACGCAAGCCCCTTTGATATAGAAGTTTTCGCGCCAGGAGGGGCGCGCATCCCTTATCCGGGCTTTTGAAGCCAAGAAGGTGGTTGACCTCACCTGCGGCTTCAAATAAATCACGGATTACTCTGAGCGGGTATGGTGAAATGGTATCATAAGAGCCTTCCAAGCTTAAGGTGCGGGTTCGATTCCCGCTACCCGCTCCAGAAATTCCCCAATGCGCTGATTTGATGTTTAACCGGGACGGTCTTCCGTTGTTTGGTTGCAGCTTCAGGGCCTGTTTGCGGCCTTTGTTTCGGTGTGCGTCCAGATGCCCTTGGGCGGAACGCTTGACCTGCGGGGCCGTGAGGGCCATGAACCACACTGGACCGCAAGGCTCATGGCTTTGCCAGGAAATTGTCATAAGGATCAGCAATGGCGCGCAAGACGGCAGCCCCGAACGCGAAAGAAGAGCGGCAAAGTTCGCGTAAAATCGGAGTGCTGGCGGCGCTGTGGCCCTTTATGCGCCCCTACAAGGCGCTGATGTTCGTTGCCACCTGCGCACTGGTCCTGACCGCTGGCGTGTCGCTGAGCCTGCCGCTGGCGGTGCGCCGGGTAGTGGACAACTTCCGTATCTCCGACAATGCGCTGCTGAACCAGTATTTCATGGCCGCCTTGGCGATGGCGGCCCTTTTGGCCGTGGGCACTGGCCTGCGCTATGCGCTGGTGACGCGGCTGGGTGAACGGGTAGTGGCTGATATCCGCAAGGCGGTGTTCGACCGGGTCATCGGCATGAGCCCCGTGTTCTACGAACGGATCATGACCGGCGAGGTGCTGAGCCGGATCACCACCGACACCACGCTGATCCAGTCGGTTCTCGGCTCGTCCGTCTCCATTGCCCTGCGCAATATGCTGTTGTTTGGCGGCGGGCTGTTCCTGATGTTGCTGACCTCGGCCAAGCTGACTGGTCTGGTGCTGCTGATCGTCCCCGCCGTTATTGTGCCGATTCTGGTGCTGGGACGGCGCTTGCGAGCTATCAGCCGCGAAAACCAAGACTGGATCGCGGCCTCCTCTGGCAATGCCGGAGAGGCGCTGGGTGCGGTGCAGACCGTGCAGGCCTTTACTCATGAGGACGCAAGCCGCCTGCAATTCGCGCAGATGACCGAAACCTCCTATGACGTTTCGCGCAAGCGGATCCGCACGCGGGCGTTTCTGACGGTCATCGTGATCTTCCTGGTGTTTTCCGGCATCGTCGGGGTGCTGTGGATGGGCGCCATCGACGTGCGCGCCGGTGTGATGACCGAAGGAACCCTGATCCAATTCGTCATCTACTCGGTTCTGGTGGCGGGCTCCGTCGCCGCCCTGTCGGAAATCTGGAGCGAATTGCAACGGGCGGCCGGGGCCACCGAGCGGCTGGTCGAGTTGCTGAATGCCGAGGATGCCGTCAACGATCCCGGCGCGCCCAAGGCGCTGGCTAAGCCGGTGCGCGGCGAAATCAGTTTTGAAAACGTGATGTTCCGCTATCCCGCGCGCCCCGATGTGCTGGCGCTGGACGATGTTTCTCTCTCCATCGAACCCGGTGAAACGGTGGCCTTTGTCGGCCCGTCGGGCGCAGGCAAGACGACGATCATTCAGCTGATCCAGCGGTTTTATGACCCGAACGCCGGTGCGGTGCGCCTGGATGGTGTTGCGCTCAGTGATCTGCGCCGGGATGCCTTCCGCAAACATATCGCCATGGTGCCACAGGATCCGATTATTTTTGCCGCGTCCGCGCGGGAAAACATCCGCTTTGGTCGCCCTGATGCCACTGATGCAGAGGTCGAAGCCGCGGCCCGCGCCGCTGCTGCGCATGATTTCATCTCGGCCCTCCCCGAAGGCTATGACAGCTATGTGGGCGAGCGCGGTGTGATGCTGTCTGGTGGTCAGAAACAGCGGATCGCCATCGCCCGGGCCATCCTGCGCGATGCGCCGGTTCTACTGCTGGACGAGGCAACCTCGGCGCTGGATGCCGAAAGCGAGCGTCTGGTGCAGGCTGCCGTGGATGAGCTGAGCCAAGGCCGCACCACGCTGATCGTAGCGCACCGGCTTGCGACGGTGAAAAAGGCCGACCGGATCGTGGTGATGGAGGAGGGCCGCATCGTGGCCACCGGCACGCATGATGCGCTGGTTGCCGAAGGCGGGCTTTACGCGCGTCTGGCGCGCCTCCAGTTCACTGACGGGCTTGCCGCAGAGTAACCTTCCTGCACGGACACATTCCGCCCCACGGGCCGGTTTCCCTTTCGTAAGCTAATGATTTGTCGCAGCGTTAAATGCGCCCCTGCCTTGACGTGACCCTTGCGCTGCGCTTGCACAGCGCGGGTTTTACAACCATCTTGATCGTAGGAGATAATCCCCCGGGACAGGGGGCAGGGGAGGAAAGCAATGGCGTTTGCCACAGTGGAAGATTGCAAGGCAGTTGAGAACGAGATGCCGTGGGAGGCGCGGGACCTGCCGACCACTCTTTACGGGTTGCTGGACCGCACGGCAGGCAAGTTCCCGACCAATAATGCAATCAGCTATCAATTGTTTTCCGGCCCGAACGACAAGGCGGAAACCCTGAACTGGAGCCAGCTCAAGGATCAGGTCACCCAGGCGGCCAATCTGTTCCGCGAGCTGGGCGTCGGAGAGAAGGACGTTGTCGCCTATATCCTGCCGAACTGCACCGAAACGCTGGTGACTATGTTGGCGGGTGCCGTTGCGGGGATCGTGAACCCGATCAACCCGCTCTTGGAGCCGGAGCAGATTGCTTCGATCCTGCGGGAAACCAACGCCAAGGTCGTGGTGACGCTCAAACCCTTTCCGAAGACCGACGTGGCCCAGAAGGTGGCCGAGGCGGTGCGCCATGCGCCGCATGTGAACACCATCCTTGAGGTGGACCTGAACCGCTATCTGACGCCGCCGAAATCCTGGATCGTGCCCCTGGTGCGGCCCAAGCTGGAGAATAAGGCGCAGCTGGCCCACGCCGATTACAAGAGCTTCACCAAGGAAGTGCGCCGTCAGCCCACCACGCTGCAGTTTGCCGACAGCACCGAGGACCGCGTCGCCTGCTATTTCCACACCGGTGGTACAACCGGCATGCCCAAGGTGGCGCAGCACACCTATTCGGGGATGATCTACAACGGCTGGATCGGGCATAGCCTGCTCTTTACCGAAGAGGACAACATCATGTGTCCGCTGCCCCTGTTCCACGTCTTTGCCTGCCATGTGATCGTGATGGCAGCAGTGGCCTCGGGCGCGCATGTGGTTTTCCCGACGCCGCAGGGCTATCGCGGCGATGGGGTGTTCGACAATTTCTGGAAGCTGATCGAACGCTGGAAGATTTCCTTTATCATCACCGTGCCGACCGCGATCTCGGCCAAAATGCAGCGCCCGGTTGATGCGGATGTGTCGACGGTGAAAACGGCCTTTTCCGGCTCGGCGCCGCTGCCGGTCGAACTGTTCCGCCGGTTTGAAAAGGCCACTGGCGTCAATATTGTCGAAGGCTACGGTCTGACCGAGGCCACATGCCTGGTGTCCTGTAACCCGGTGGATGGCGAAAAGAAGATCGGCTCGATCGGGATTCCGTTCCCCTATACCGATGTGAAGATCATCAAATCCACTGCCGACGGACTGGTGGAATGCGGCACCGACGAGGTCGGGGAGATCTGCGTGTCCAACCCCGGTGTCTATGCGGGCAATACCTATACCGAGGCGGAAAAGAACGCTGATCTCTATTTCCACGATAAATACCTGCGCACCGGCGATCTGGGGCGTGTCGACGCCGATGGTTATGTCTGGATCACCGGGCGGGCCAAGGACCTGATCATTCGCGGCGGTCACAATATCGATCCCGCCGAGATCGAAGAGGCGCTTCTCGGGCATGAGGCCGTCGCCTTTGCCGGGGCGATCGGACAACCCGATATTCACGCTGGTGAGGTGCCTTGTGCCTTTGTGGAACTGGTCGATGGTGCCAGCGCCACGGCTGAAGAGCTGATGGATTACTGCAAGGTGCACATCCACGAACGCGCGGCGATCCCGAAACATCTGACGGTGCTGGACGAGCTGCCGAAGACGGCCGTTGGCAAGGTTTTCAAACCGGACCTGCGCAAGAATGCCATCACCCGGATCTACAACGAAGCGCTGCTGAAGGCGGGGCTGCCGACCCGCGTTGAAGCAGTGATCGACGACAAGAAGCGCGGCCTTGTCGCGCAGGTCGAGGCCAACGGCGCCAGCGACGGCGAAATCGGTCAGGTTCTGGGGGGCTTTACCCGCCCGTGGGAGCATCTGCCGCAAGATCAGGGCTGACTCTGGTCTGATATCAAAATTCTGCACAAAGCGCTTGAAAGGGCGCTTTGTGTCGTTTTGGGCATTCCCTTCCTGCCATGGCGTGGCCTAGGGTTTGCCTCAGCAGGCAAAAGGGAGGCTTCCAGATCATGGACTACGAACAACTGATCGACGCGGAAACCTGGGCGTTCATTCGCCGCACCAACGACTGTTATCCGGCGGATACGGCAGAGCGTTCGGTTCCGGAGCAACGCGAGATCTACAACGCCATGGCCCGCAGTTTTCTGGCGCCCCGCCCTGATATGGTCGAGACCGAGGACCGGCAGGTCAATGGGGTGCCGGTGCGGATCTATACTGCCGGGGACCCGACGCGCACGGTGATGTATTGCCATGGTGGCGGCTTTGTCGTTGGCGGGCTGGAAAGCCACGATGACGTCTGCGCCGAGATCTGCGCCCAGACCGGATATCGCGTGGTTGCAGTCGACTATCGTCTGGCGCCCGAGCATATGCACCCGGCGATGTTCGATGACGCCTGGGCGGCCTTTGAATGGATCCTGTCAGAATATGAGGGCGGTATTGTCCTCTCTGGCGACAGCGCTGGCGCCAACCTCTGTGCAGCGGTCGCCCATCATGCCCGGGGGCGGACGGATCGCATTCTGGGGCAGGTGCTGATCTATGGGGCCTTTGGCGGCGATGTGAATGCGGGATCCTACCTCGAGCATGCCAAGGCGCCGATGCTGACCAGGGATGAAATCCTGTTTTATCAGGGGATACGCTGCAAGGATGGCAAGGTAGCCCAAGGCGATCCCACCTATGCGCCGCTGCAGGACGGCGACTTTTCCGGACTCCCCGCTACCATTCTGATCAGCGCCGATTGCGACCCTGTGCGCGATGACAGCCGCGACTACCGGGACCGCATCCTCGCGGCCGGGGGCAAGGCCCATTGGATCAACGAAGAAGGGCTGGTGCACGGTTATCTGCGCGCGCGCCATTCAGTTGGCCGCGCCCGCGACAGTTTCGAACGTATCTCGCTCGCCATTGAGGCGCTGGGCCAGGAAATCTGGCCTTACGATTAGGGTTGGGGGCGGGTGATCAGCCCGCGAAATCCCGGCAGGGGACCTCCCCGGCCTTTTCATAGTTCAGCCAGCCGCCGCTTTTGACGCGCCAGTCACCATGTCCCGCAGATGTGGTGACGTAGGTCCAACCCGCATCGGGCCAGTGGCTATAGGATACGGTGTCATCGGGCAGGATCTGCCCGATCACGGGGCTGGCTTCGCTATGCCCGGCATGCAGCGCGGTCGCGGGGCCCATCCAGCCGAGGCACGCGCCCTGTATTTCGTCCGGGATCGGCAGATCCGACAGCTGCCTGCGGATATGCAAATCATCCAGATCCAGATGGTGCTGTTTGGTATTCACCCGGCAGGACATGTCGCGCTCCATTCCCTGGATCTGCGCGACACGTTGCTGATCCTGCGGCGTCAGGCTGACCGATTTGCCGATGCAGGGCCCCGTGCCGAACACCGCCTGACCCAGAGCGGAACCAAAGCAATACCCGGCCCGGTCCATGATGGCGTTCCGTGTGTACCACAGATCATGGCAGAAATCGCCCGCGGCTGCCGGAGCGGCGAATAGGGCAAGGCAGGCAACTGCGGGTTTCAGCATGGGGGCTCCGTTTGCATCAGCTCAGAAAAGGTTTGGCCTTCATCGTATCGGCGATGGGCGCACCCAACCGGTTCAGGATCGTCGGCGCCAGTTGCAGCTGGTCGATGACAGTGTCCGCATGGGGCCCTTCTGCATCGCCGAAATAATAGAGCGCGGTTTCCTGTTGCAGCGGGCTGCGTCCGCCGTGGTGGCCGCGTTCGTCCTGTCCGTGGTCGGCGGTGACGATCACCTCGTAACCCATCTTGCGCCAGCGCGGGATGAAGGGCGCCAGCATCTCGTCCATGACCGCGCAGGCATGGTCCATCTCCTGGCAGTCATGGAAGAACCGGTGCCCCATGCTGTCGAGGGTGCAGGTGTGCAGCATGCCATAGTTCAGATCGAACCGGTGGGCGAGGTTGGTGAGCGTGCCGAAGAGATCCACATCCGAGGGCGTCATCTGATTGATGAGACCGTAACCGGTCATGCTGTGAAAACGACCGTGGTTGATGGTCTCGCTTTCGGGTTCATCGTATTCGATGTCGCGCACGAAATCGAAAGGGTGCCGGTTGAAGAACTCGGACCAGAAGCTATGCGCCACGGCGCCGGTCGTGCCGCCGCCACTGCGTACCTGGCTGAAGACGTCCTTGTGCGACAGGCGAAAGACGTTGCCGTTGCCGGTGCAGCCATGTTCCGCCGGGGCCACGCCGGTGTGGATCGAGGCATAGCAGCTGGCCGAGATTGACGGCAGTACGGCGCGGTGTTTCCACACGCGGGCATCGCCGCTATCGACCCAGCCTTCTAGATTTCCGAACAGGCGGCGGAAATTGCGCCACGGCACACCGTCCAGAATGATGAGGAGGAGCTTATTGTCCATGATCGGCAATCCTTGTCTTGGCGTTTGCCCGGCGGGTGAGACCGCCCTTATCGGCACAGGCCCACGCAGCTGCGCGGGCCTATGGTGTTTTGTGACCGCGGCGCCGGATCAGTTCCCGGCGCTTTCCATCTTGCGGTTCGCGATGACTTCTTCGAGCCAGCCCAGCCGCATTTCCGGGACCGAGCCGAGTAGCAGATCGGTGTAATCGTCGAACGGCGGCGACAGCACCTCGGTCTTGCTGCCATAGCGCTGCACGCGGCCCTGATACATCACGGCGATATTGTCCGAGATCGCCCGCACCGTCGCCAAATCGTGGGTGATGAACAGATAGGCGACGTTCTCGATCTTCTGCAGGTTCAGCAGCAGCTTCAAAATGCCGTCCGCCACCAGCGGGTCGAGCGCCGATGTCACCTCGTCACAGATGATCATCTTGGGTTTGGCCGCCAGTGCCCGCGCGATGCAGACACGCTGCTTCTGACCGCCCGACAGCTCGGCCGGGTAGCGGTCGATGAAGCTTTCGCCCAGTTCGATCTCATCCAGAAGTTCGATGATCCGCTTGCGCTTTTCGGCGCCCTTCATGTCGAAGTAGAACTCCAGCGGGCGCCCGATGATAGTCCCCACGGTCTGGCGTGGGTTCATCGCCACATCCGCCATCTGGTAGATCATCTGCAATTCGCGCAGATCATCCTTTGTACGGCTTGCCAGATCGGGCGAGAGCACGCGGCCTGCGAATTCGATTTCCCCTTCGCGCGGCGGCAGAAGGCCGGTGATCACGCGGGCGAGGGTGGATTTTCCGGAACCGGATTCACCCACCACCGCCAGCGTCTGACCAGGGTAGAGATCGGCGTTGACGTGATGCAGCACGTCGAACTTGGTGCCCTTGTAGCGGGCGGTAATGTTGCGGATGCTGAGCACTGGATCGCCCGACGGGGCCTTCTCCTCATGCTCGATCGAGCGGACTGAGACAAGCGCCTTGGTGTAGTCTTCCTGCGGTGCATTGATGATCTGATCCACATCACCGTATTCGACCATGTCGCCATGGCGCAGTACCATGATGTCATCGCTGACCTGTGCCACCACCGCCAGATCGTGGGTGATATAGAGTGCGGCTACGCCTGTGTCGCGGATCGCTTCCTTGATCGCCTTCAGCACGTCGATCTGGGTTGTCACATCCAGTGCGGTTGTCGGTTCGTCAAAGACCACCAGATCGGGTTCGGGGCAGAGCGCCAGCGCCGTCATGCAACGCTGCAGCTGACCGCCCGACACCTGGTGCGGGTAGCGATCGCCGATATTGTCCGGATCCGGCAGGCCCAGCTTGGCAAACAGGGTGCGGGCACGGGCCTCGGCGTCTTTCCTGGAGAACTTGCCTTGCTCCACCGCAGCCTCGGTCACCTGTTCCATGATCTTCTTGGCCGGGTTGAACGAAGCAGCTGCGGATTGCGACACATAGGTCACTTCACCGCCGCGCAGGCGGCGCACATCGCGCAGCGAGGATTTCAGGATATCACGCCCGTTGATCCAGACCTCTCCACCGGTGATCTTCACACCGCCGCGGCCATAGGCCATGGCGGCAAGACCGATGGTGGATTTGCCGGCGCCGGATTCCCCGATGAGACCGAGTACCTTGCCCTTTTCCAGATCAAAGCTGACGCCATGCACGATTTCGATGTCATGCGGCCGTTCACCCGGCGGATAGACCGTTGCCCCGATTTTCAGGTCACGGACTTTAATCAGTGGATCGCTCATCCGCGGCCTCCTTTCAGCGAGGTGGTTCGGTTCAGCACCCAGTCGGCAACCAGATTGACCGAGATCGCCAGCGTGGCGATGGCAAAGGCCGGGATCAGTGCGGCAGGAATGCCGTAGACGATACCGTCCTTGTTCTCTTTTACGATACCGCCCCAGTCCGCTTCGGGGGGCTGCACGCCCAGACCCAGGAACGACAGGGTGGAGACGAACAGAACCATGAAGATGAAGCGCAGGCCCATCTCAGCCACCAGCGGTGACAGGGCGTTGGGCAGGATTTCGCGGAAGATGATCCAGACGGTGCCTTCGCCGCGAAGACGGGCGGCTTCGACATAGTCCATGACCTCGATATCCACCGCAACGGCGCGGGCCAGACGGTAGACGCGGGTGGAATCCAGAAGGCCCATTACGATGATCAGCATCGGCACGGTGACCGGCGTCACAGACAGAACCACAAGGGCAAAGATCAGCGTCGGGATCGACATCACCAGATCGACAAAGCGCGACAGTGCCTGATCAACCCAGCCACCGGTGACGGCGGCAAAAAAGCCAAGAACCGAACCAAGGGTGAAGGAAACCACCGTGGCCATGGTTGCGATGAAGATGGTGGTGCGCCCGCCATAGATCATGCGGGTCAGCAGATCGCGGCCGATGTTGTCGGTGCCAAGGAGGAACTCGGACGAGGACGGCTCCCAGACGTCACCGACGACCTCGGCCATGCCATAGGGGGCAATCAGCGGCGCCAGGATGGCCATCAGGAAGTAGAGCGCTGTAAAGAACAGCCCGATGAGGGCGGAAATGGGAATATTTTTCATTTCGGATGCCTCAGACGCGGGTTCGACAGGATGGCAACGATATCTGCAACCATGTTGAGACCGATGTAGACGGCAGCAAAGATCAGACCGCAGGCCTGAACCACCGGAACGTCCCGTTTCGATACGTGATCGACCAGATACTGGCCCATGCCCGGATAGACGAAGACGACTTCGATCACGACGACACCAACCACCAGATAGGCAAGGTTCAGCATCACAACGTTGACGATCGGCGCGATGGCGTTCGGGAAGGCGTGGCGGAAGATCACCTGAAAGCCGTTGAGGCCCTTCAGTTCGGCGGTTTCGATATAGGCCGATTGCATCACATTGAGGATCGCAGCACGGGTCATGCGCATCATATGCGCCAGAACGACGAGGGTCAGAACCGCAACGGGCAGGGCGATGGAGCTCAGCTTTTCACCCAGCGACATGTTGTCGTTGATCATCGCAACCGACGGGAACCAGCGCAGTTTGACCGCGATCAGGTACATCAGCACATAGCCGATCAGGAATTCCGGGATCGAGATCGAGGCCAGCGTGACAGCTGAGATCAGCTTGTCGGGCCAACGGTCCTTGAACCGCACGGCCAGCAGGCCAAGAAAGATTGCCAGAGGTACCGCGATGACGGCAGCCCAGAAAGCGAGGAAAAGCGTATTCGACAGGCGCTTGCCGATGCTTTCTGCGATGTCGCTGCCGCTTGTCAGGGCGGTTCCCAGATCGCCGGTCATGATACCGCCGAGCCAGTCAAAATATCTCTGCAGCGCGGGCTCGTTCAGGCCAAGCTCGGCACGCAGGTTGGCCAGCGCCTCGGGCGTGGCGGACTGTCCCAGGATCGATTGCGCAACGTCACCGGGCAGGATCATTGTCCCGGCAAAAATCAGGGCAGAAACCAGAAACAGCAGGAGAAGACCCAGCGCAATGCGCTGGGCCAAAAGTTTTAACAGGAGGGGCATGTTATGCCTTCACCCACATTTTGTGCGGTGCGTAGCTGTTCATCAGGGCAAAGCCTTTTGCACCGTCGACCCAGCCTGCCAGCTTGTCCGAGGTCGCATCGACGAAGTCGTTGAACATCGGGCAGATCAGGCCGCCTTCGTCGCGCTGGATGGCGCCCATGTCGGCATACATCTGGGTCCGCTTGGCGGTGTCCAGCTCGGCGCGGGCCGCCAGCAGCAGCTGGTCGAACTTTTCGTTGTTGAACCGGGTGTCGTTCCAGTCCGCTGTCGACAGATAAGCGGTGGTGTACATCTGGTCCTGGGTCGGACGACCGCCCCAGTAGCTGGTGCAGAAGGGCTGCTTGTTCCAGACCTCGGACCAGTAGCCATCGTTCGGCTCACGCTTGACGTTCACGTTGATGCCCGCGGTTGCACAGGACTGCTGGAACAGGGCCGCCGCATCCGGTGCGCCCGGGAAGGAGTTATCCGAAGTGCGCAGCAGGATCTCACCGTCGTAACCCGATTTCTTCAGGTGGTGCATCGCCTTGTCCGGATCGAACTCGCGCTGCTCGAACTCGGTATAAAGCGGATAGGACGAGTTGATCGGGGAGTCGTTGCCGACCGTGCCGTAGCCATTGAGGATCTTGTCGACCATTTCCTGACGGTTGATGCCGTATTTCAGCGCCATCCGCACGTCGTTGTTGTCAAACGGTGCAGTGTTGCAGTGCATGATGAACACGTAGTGACCGGGGCCGCTGGTGGAATGCACGTTGATGTTCGGCGCGCGGTCAACCAGTTTCGCGGTGCGCGGGGGGACCCGGTCGATCATGTCGACCTGACCCGATTGCAGCGCGGCAACGCGGGCGGTGTTGTCGTTGATCACCACGTATTCGATGGTTTCGGCATTGCCCAGATCACCCCAGTAGTTGGGGTTCTTCTCGGCAACGAAACGCACGCCCATATCGACTTCTTTCAGGATATAGGGGCCGGTGCCGATCGCGGCTGCCGGATCGTCCTTGCCGCCGCCGGGCTGGATGGCCAGGTGGTAGTCGGTCATCAGGTAGGGAAGGTCGGCGTTGGGGCTGTCCAGCTCGATGATGACGCTGTCACCTTCGGTCGAGATGTTGGTGATGCTGCGCATGATGCCCAGTGCGCCGGATTTGGTGTCTTCGCCCGAGTGGC
This sequence comes from Phaeobacter sp. SYSU ZJ3003, assembly GCF_041300735.1. Classification (NCBI taxonomy): domain Bacteria; kingdom Pseudomonadati; phylum Pseudomonadota; class Alphaproteobacteria; order Rhodobacterales; family Roseobacteraceae; genus Phaeobacter; species Phaeobacter sp. SYSU ZJ3003. The sequence continues at coordinate 17,783 of NZ_PXNU01000034.1, forward strand.
GGTCCATGGTCTGCGCCACGTCTTCGGCGGTCACGGGTTTGCCGTTGGAGAAGGTGATGCCCTGGCGGATCTTGAAGGTCCAGACACGTGCGTCTGCGGAGGCGGAGTAGCTTTCCGCGACCTTGCCCTGGATGCCGCCGTCGTCGGCCAGCTCGACCAGGGATTCACCCCAAAGACGGATCAGCGACAGGGCAACCTGATTGGTGGCCAGCGCCGGGTCCAGGCTGTCGGTGGTGCTGCCGCCCTGCAGGCCGACGCGGATGGTGCCGCCTTTTTGGGGGCCTGCGGCCATGACTTCGGTGGACAGCAGCGAGTTGGCTGCAGCAGCGGTGAGACCCAGCGCAGCGGCGCGGCCCATGAATTCGCGGCGGCTCATCATGCCCGTGGCAGCCTGACGCGCGAGGAAATACAGTTGATCTTTCATTGAAGTCTCCCAGTTGAATTTGCCGCTTCAAACAGCTTTTTCTTGATTGGCTATTCAAGATTTGCGCATTTGCGGCGGCCTAGCAAGCATTAATACCTGTTCCGCAGCGGCGTCCGGGGCCAAAGCGGCGGGACACATGCCAGCGACAGGTCGCGTTTTGCCAGTGGTATGCCGCATTTTTGTGAATGAAAACCGGGGGAAGGCAAAAATTCACTAAAAACGACATGCGTATGCCGGTTTTGCGCATTCGTAGTGCGATGCCGGGATTGCGTGCAGATATGGCCAAATCCCGGCGGCAGAAGAGAGAATCGCCCCCGACAACACGTGGGCAAAGGACCGGTCTGGTCGGAAAAATTCTTACCCGGTGGTGTCCATCCAAATCGTAACGGGGCCGTCATTCAGCAGGCGCACCTTCATGTCGGCGCCGAACCGCCCGGTGGCCACCGGCAGGCCAAGACCGGTCAGCGCCTCGCAGAAATAGGTATAAAGCCGCGCGCCGGTTTCAGGATCGGCGGCATCGGAAAACCCGGGCCGGTTGCCGCGTCTGGTATCTGCCGCCAGGGTGAATTGGCTCACCGCCAGAACCGCGCCGCCGATGTCGCGGACCGAGCGGTTCATCTTGCCCGCGTCGTCCTGAAAGATGCGCAGCTTGGAAATCTTCGCCGCCAGATGATCGGCTTCGGCTTCGGTGTCGCCCTCCATCGCACAGACCAGCACCAGCAGTCCGGCACTGATTTCTCCGGTCACTTCGGTATCGACGGTGACTGAGGCTTCGCTGACGCGCTGAATGAGGGCTCGCATGGGGATTGTCGTCCTTTTGTGTCGAAGGCTTAGCCGCGCCAGTCGGTGAATTCGGGCAGGGGGGCACGGGTGGTTCTGAACCTGTTTGCCGGATGATCCGGGTCGGCATAGCCAAAGCTAATCGCGCAGAGGATCAGCCGATCCTGCGGGATCTTCAGCATCTCGTGCAGCATCGGCGCAAAGGACGCGACCGCGGCCTGCGCGACGCTGGCGACCCCTGCCGCCTGCGCCGCCAGGGTAAAGGCGGCAACGAAACCGCCACTGTCCATTGCGCCATAGGGGCCAAGTTCGGCAGGTGAGGACAGGATCGCACAATGGGGCGCGCCGAAGAGGTTGAAGTTCTCCATCATCTGCCGGGCAGATCCGGCGCGGTCGCCCTTGGTCACTCCGACCGCTTCGTAGAGCGCCCAGCCACATTCCCGGCGCCGTGCCTGATATTCATTTGAATAGCCGTCCGGAAAACTCAGGTCCGGTGCGTGTCCGCCCGCCATGGCAGCCTCTGTCAGCGCGTTGCGCAGACGGTCGGTTTCGGCGCCGCTGGTGATGGTCACTTTCCACGGCTGGGCATTGCACCAGGACGGGACTTTCTGGGCGCAGCGCAGGATCTGCTCGATCACCTCCCGGTCAACCGGATCCGGGCGGAAGGCCCGGCAGCTGTGACGGTCCTTCATCAGGGCGTCCAGTTCGGTCAGATCGGCTGACTTCGTGGTCATCTGCAACTCTCCTGCTGTGGTGCGGCGCCACAATGGCCAGCGGTGCCACGGGGTTCAAGGCCAGAATTGAGATGGATCAAATCGAGACCTCACCGGTTGAGATACGCTGCCCGCGTTCGAAACAGGAGGAAGATCAATGGTAGAAAAGACCGAACAAAGCGGTTTCTGGCCGTCGCTTTATGATCCCTTTCGTGCATTTGGTGCCCGGGTTGCAGATTGGCTGAGCCCGGCGACCGAGGCCTCTTCGGGGGATGCAGCCTATGACATCACCATGGAACTGCCGGGTGTCACCGATGAGGATGTTGAGCTGACGGTGGACAATGGCGTTCTGACCATCAGCGGCGAAAAGAAGACCTCGACCGAGAAGAAAGGCGATACCTGGTACTTCAGCGAGCGCCAGTATGGTGCATTCCGCCGTGCCTTCCGCCTGCCGGAAGATGCTGATGGCGCTGCGGCAGCGGCGCATATGGAGGATGGTGTGCTTCATATCAGCGTTCCCAAGAAGGCGCTGGAACAGCCAGAGACCGCGAAGAAGATCAAGATCTCCAAATCCTGAGGCGTTTTCGGCCTTGGGCAGAATGCCGGGCAGTCCGGCGACAAACGGCGCATAGCCCCGGATCCGGGCTGTGCGCATCGGCATGTCCGGGGGGCTTGAACGTCCCAGGTTTACTGCTGGTTCCCGATATAGATTGCTGCGGCGATCAGGACAGCCAGGACGGCAACTGCGCCTGCGATTTTCCAGGCGGAGTAGGGGCGTTCGCCCTGAACCCGTCCGGATTGTCCATTGACGACAAAACGATAGGTCTTGCCCCGGTATTTATAGGCCGCCAGCCACACCGGCAGCAGAATGTGTTTGAAGGTAACGTCCGAGACTTGCGTGTCGATATGCGAGATTCGCTGACGGTCGCCGCCGATATCAAACCGCACATCCCGTTTGATCACCCGGTCCATATGGGCGCGGGCCTCCTCAAAACCGTCCTGCAAAGAGATTGCATAGGCTTCGGCCCGGAACCCGGCTAGATATTGCGGTTGATACGGCTCCAGCGCCGACAGATCCCAGGGTTCCAGCGCATCGGTATAGCGTTTGGGCAGGCTTTTCGACGCCAGCACCAGCACATCGTCAAAGAAGCGTTTGACCCGACCTGACACCGGGCGCCAGCGCACCTTTGCGACCTGTTTGGCCTGCGGTTTGCCATCGACCATGACCGTTTCGGTCACGTAGTAGACCGTACCGCGCTGGCCTGAGTAGGAACTGCGGGTGTCGGCGTCATAGGTCCAGTAGGGGACATAGATCCCCTCCATCCGGCGCCCCTTGCGGGCGTATTTTTTCAACCCGTTTGGCGCGAACCACAGGCGACCGAGCCAGTCTGTCATGGCTTTGTGGCCCGCGCGTTCGTCGATGGCGAAAGGCAGGACGCCCTTGGGTTTTATGTGGCGGCTTTCGCCAGTGTCGGTGACCACGGGCGTTGCGCAGAATGGGCATTCGCGGGCGTGGGTGGTGGGATCGAATTCTACCTCTGCCGCGCAGTTGGGGCATTTGGAAACCCGCGTGGTTTCCATGTCGGCCTCTGGCAGCTGACGATCCAGCGCGGCGCGAAAGTCCAACTCGCGCAGGGCGCCGCCGCGCCAGGGCCCCCCGTTGATCTCTTCGGTATGGCCGCAATGGCTGCAGGTCAGGGTTCCGGATTGCGGGTCGAACCGGTAATCGGCGCCACATTGCTCGCAGGGAAAACGATGGGTTTCATCCGGCACAGCGGCAGAAACAGTGTTTTCAGTGGCAGGCGGAGGGGGAGGAGGGGAAGATGGCACGGCGCTCTCTCAAATTGTAACGATTTTTTCCGGTCGTTGTTTATTTAATTGATTTTTATTTATGTTTCCCGGCGGAACCGAGTCGATCAAGGGGAATTCACGGTGAGGGTTGAGATGTGAGCTTAATGTTTGATTAACCTGTGAAGGGCTACGGCAGAAGTGTTCAGTAACAAGGAGTATGAGTATGTCTGTAGCGGCTATCCAGGATGAGATTTCCGAAGCCATCAAGGCCCATAGCACATGGAAACTTCACCTTCGCACGGGCACCATCAGCGGCAGACTTGAAACGCCTTCGCGTGACATCTGCTGTGATGACAAGTGCAAATTCGGCCAGTGGCTGCATTCGCCTAGTACGGAAGCCGGTATGGCAGGTGATGCCAACTATGTGCGTGCGAAGAAACTGCATTCCGAGTTCCACCAATTTGCCGGCGCCATCGCACAAAAGATCGAACGTGGCGATCTGGATGCGGCCAAACACGATCTGGATCTGGGCAAGCCGTTCGATGAAAAGACCAAGGAACTCACCAAACACATGATGGTCTGGCGCAAGAGCCTGCAATAGTGACGACATGTCGGCCCGGCTCAGTTCTGTCAGGCCGACAGTTAAGGCTCGGAGCGCGCGCTTGGCGCCCCGAATTCAGCCCGCGGGAGGCGGTGGGGGCGGAGGCGGCAGAATGGTGAAAAGCTGCGCCAGTTCGGCGACATCACCGGCCCGTTGCCAGCCATCCTGGCCGGGAGTCCAGACGTGGGTGTCGCGCTTCAGTTGCCCTTCCTGCGCCATGCGTCCGAGACGCGCCTTGGAATAGGGTCCCGAGGTCTGACCGTTTTCTGCGATATGCCAGACGTGTTCGACCGGGGGCGGCGGCGGGGCCATCGGCGCTGCAGCGGGCGCGGGACGGGCGCCCCAGGGACCTGACGGCTGACCCGCTGCACCCTGCGACATGGCATTGCCCATCTGCTGGGCCATCGCCATGCCCATCCCCATTCCCAAACCGGCGCCCATGCCGCTGTTCGGGGTGCGGGCTGCGGCGTCCATCGCCTCGGCAGCGGCGAACTGGGTGTATTGGCCAAGATCGCCCACGATCCCCATTTGGGTGCGCCGGTCCATGGCCTGTTCCACCGCAGGCGGCAGCGAGATGTTCTCGATATAGAGCTCCGGGATCGCCAGGCCATATTCGGCCACGGTGGCGGAAATCTCGGCCGCAACCAGTTTGCCCAGATCGGCGGTATTGGCGGCCATATCCAGCACCGGAATGCCCGAGCTGGCAACGACGCGGCTGAACTCCTGCACGATGATGTTGCGGATCTGGAAGCTGATTTCATCCATAGTGAATTCGCCATCGGTGCCGACGATCTCGGTCAGGAAGCGCGCCGGATCCACCACCCGCACCGAGTAGCTGCCAAAAGCGCGCAGACGCACCGGGCCGAACTCCGGATCGCGACAGATGATCGGATTCTTGGTGCCCCACTTCAGGTCGTTGAACCGGGTGGTGCTGACGAAATAGACCTCGGATTTGAAGGGCGACTGAAACCCGTGGTCCCAGTGCTGCAGCGTCGTCATCACCGGCATGTTGTTGGTCTCAAGCATATAGAGACCGGGGGTGAAGACATCCGCCAGCTGGCCTTCGTGCACGAACACGGCTGCCTGTCCTTCGCGCACCGTCAGCTTGGCGCCATATTTGATCTCATGGCCTTCGCGTTCAAACCGCCAGACCATGGTGTCGCGGGTGTCATCGACCCAGTGAATGACGTCGATGAACTCTCCGGTGAGAAAGTCGAAAATACCCATATCTCAGGTCCTCTTCCTACGGTGTGCCTGCTGGGAGCCTCATCGATGGGCGCAAGGGCCACCTTACAGGGGCTGTCCCATGATTTCGCGGGCGATAATGCGGGTGATCGGGCGGGCTTCTTCGGCGCTCATCCCGGTTTTCAGTCTTGGATCATACAGCATCTGCAACAGCTTTTCGTCATGGCTGGTCAGAAAGGCAAATTCGTCATCGTCGTTGAAAATCGACGGGCGCGCCCGGGGGCTGTCGTTGAGCAGGCCCAGGCCTTGTGCGATTTCCTCGTGGATGCAGCTTTGCCGGACCAGATCGGGATGCTCCGCGCGGATCAGCGCGACGCCGCGAATATAGTCGAAGGGGCTGCCCTGGGCGCCGCCGGCAAGGACAAAGCAGTAATGCGTCCGTGGCGGGTTCACGAAGAGCTGGAAATCGTTCTGGCTGATATTGGGCAGCAGTTCACGGACCCGTTTGGCCACAAAGGCGCTGTCGTCCTTGCTGGCAAAGATGACGTGGAAATTGCCGCGCTTCGCCACCGCCGCAACGGGATGGTTGGTGATCCGCCCGAGCCGCATGGCGTATTCGGCAACCCGCGCGCCGTCGGCGCGGCGCTGACTTTCAGGGATCGAGGGGCCGAATTCAGCCTGCAAGCGCACCGGCCCGGACCAGCGGCTCAGGCCGCCTGTAGCGCCGCCACCGCGCCCGGCGTATTCGTTGAAAAAGGAAATCGCTTCGAAGTTTTCCGCCAGATCCTCGGCATCATAAGGCGTATCGGGTCCGCCGCCATCGGTGCGCAAAAGGCCTCGCGTCAGCAGGTCCTGCTGCAGGACACGGTAATATTGCCGCAGCTCTGCGCTGGCGGCCGAAGGCGCAGCGGGCGCGACCATGGCAGCCGGACGTGGTTTTGGCACGACGGACTCGCTGCGGCCCATGGGCATGCAGGCTGACAGCAGGCCCAAACCCAAAAGCGCGGCAAGGCGTACAGGCGCGGATATTGCCCGCCCGGCGCTGCCTTCGGCACAAATCGCCGCCGACCTATGACGTTTTTGCCAGATCATCAGGTCAGGACGGAACCGCTGTGCCGGCATTGTCTCCGATGCCATCGCGGCGCGCCTTGGCGGCGGCCAGTGTATCGCGCAGCTCGGCTTCCATCTTCTTCAGCTCGCCCTCGGCAGCGGCGCGTTTGGCTTTGCCCTCATCGGCGATCTGCAGGCTTTCCTGAATGGTGCCGATCAGATCCGCATTGGCCTGTTTCACCGCTTCGATATCGAACACACCGCGTTCCATTTCCTGCCGGATCGCCTTGTTGCTTTCGCGCAGGTTGGCCGCGTTGGAGGTCAGCAGCTCGTTGGTCAGATCATTGGCATCGCGCACCGCTGCAGCAGCCTCGGCCGAGCGCTGGATGGTGACCGCCTGCGCCAGCTGGGTTTCCCAGAGCGGCACGGTATTGACCAGCGTTGAGTTGATTTTGGTCACGAGCGATTTGTCGTTCTCCTGCACCAGGCGGATCGAGGGCAGCGACTGCATGGTGACCTGCCGGGTCAGCTTCAGGTCGTGCACCCGGCGTTCCAGATCGTCCCGGGCGGCGCGCAGATCGCGCAGTTCCTGCGCGCGGATCACCTGGTCGGCTTCGGCGGCTGCTGCGACGGCTTCTTCCAGCGCGGGAATTTCGCTGCTGTCCAGCTCTCCGAGCTTGGCCTCGCCCGCAGCGATATAGAGCGCCAGCTCGTCGTAAAAGGCCAGCGTCTTTTCATACAGCATGTCGAGCGATTTGATGTCCTTCAGGAGCCCGTGTTCATGGCCAAGAAGATCATCGGTGATCTTGTCGATCTGCGCCTGGATGGTCTCATAGCGCGCGGTGAATTTAGCAAAGGGCGCGGCGCGGCCCAGCAGGCGTTCCCAGAAGGTGGGTTTGCGACGTACATCCAGTTCCGAGACGGAAAAGCCGCGGATCGTGGTGACGATATCCCGCAGAGAGTCCCCGGCGGGGCCGACATCCTTGTTGCGCACATCGGCCAGCATCGCCTGACTGATGGTCTGCAATTCGGCCTGCGCGCCGGATCCGAACCCGATGATCGAGTTGCTGTCGCTCATGTCGATTTCGCCCATGCGGCTGCGGATCGCTTCGCTGGTGACTTCATCCGCCTGCTCCAGCGGCTGGATGTCACCCGTGGGATCCGCAAGCGCGACGCCCGTCACCTCCGTGACCATGGCCTCGGCTTCGATTGCTTTCTTCTGAACGGTCTCGGACATCGGTGGCGTTCCTCGGGTCAAAGTGTCAATTGCGGTCCAGGCGGACCCCTTCGTGCTGCAGGCGGTCGCGCAGCACGTCGATTTCGATGGTCAGATCACTGCGGTCTTCGAGCAGCATCTTTTGCGTACGGGCTGCAAAATTCTGTTCCAGATCTTCCAGCAGGGCAAGGTAGTCACTACGGGCCTGCGGATCCTGGCTGCGGGCATAAATATCTGCGAATTTGATGGTCGCATCGCGCGCGCCCTGCAGATAGACGGTCAGATACTTGCGCGCACCGGTCAGGTCGCGCGGGTCTTCTTCTATGGTGCGGAACATGTCCCGGGCGACAGCCTGAAACTGATCCACACGCGCCTCCAGCTGCCGGTCACGCGCCCTAAGCGCCGCGTCCCGCATGGCGTCAAGGTAGGCTTCGGCCTCATCCACGGCGCGGGCAACGCGGCTTTGCTGGAAGTCGTCCACGCCCTCCACGCCCTTGTCCTGCAAAGGGTCAAGGCCAAAGGCGGCCAGATGCAGGCCGGTGGCTGTCAGCCCGTAGACGGCGGCGATCATGATCCCCGGTTCTGCCTTCCAGGCGGCCAGCGCGGCCCCGGCGCCGGTCAAAACCGAGGCGAGGATCTTGCGCGGCAAGGCCGGTTTGCGCGCGACACGGCGCGCGGCAAAGGCGGTTTCGGCCCGCAACCCTTCGCGCAGAAGAAAGGCGGCCCCGGTCCAGAGGGCAGCTGCAATCCCGCCAAGCGCCAGACCGGTGGCCCCGTCGTTCAGCGACAAGATCAGCAGCACGCCCCCAGGCACGAACATGGTATTGGCACGGGCGCCGACAGGATCGACCTGTGCGCTGCGAAAGGAATTGGTTTTGCCCGTTGGCGGGGATGTGTCACCCAAGGCGGCCGGATCACCGGCGCCATCGGGGCTGTATTTGCCGCCATACCTCTGTGCCATGGATCAGCCTCCCACAATCCATCCGGTGCTCAGTCCGAACATCAGAACAAGCAGGGCGGCGAAGGCGACTTTCTGCACGCGGGTTCCCCCATGACACGATTTACATGCCTGAAATCTAAGGGATTGCAGGCCGCCTTGCTAGGGGGAAGTGTCGGGCAAATGCCTCAGCGGCGGGGATTCTTGCCGATTGGACGATTGCCGGGCTTTGCGCCATTGCCGCCGCGTCCCTTGCCGCGGGTATCCGGTTTGCCGGGCTGTCCAGGCTTGCCGCCGCCAGTATGGCCGGATTTGCCCGTCGGGGCTCCTTGTGGTTTGGCCTGCGATTTGCCACGCGGTTTGCCAGCGCCGCCGCCGCTATAGGGGGCAGGGGCGTCAGTGCCGGGTTTGCGGCCGCCGGGGCGCTTGCCGCGCATCGGTTTGCGCCGCTGGGGGCGGTCGGTCTGTGGCGTCTCTTCGGTGTCGTCTTCGAGACCTAGCTGATCGCGGATCACCCGGGGGCGCAGTTCTTCGACTTCCCCGGGTTTCAGATTGCCCAGCTGGAACGGGCCGTAGGACAGGCGCAGCAGGCGGTTGACGGAAAACCCGATATCCTCCATGGCGCGGCGGATTTCGCGGTTCTTGCCTTCGCGCAGTCCCACGGTCAGCCAGGCGTTCGCCCCCTGCTGGCGGTCCAGCGCCACGGTCATGGGCTGGAACGTCTCGCCGTCGATCACCAGCCCTTTGCGGAGCGGCTCGAAATCCGTTTCTTGCGGGCGACCCTTGATACGCACCCGGTAGCGGCGCAGCCAGCCGGTCGAGGGCAGTTCCAGCTTGCGCTTGATGCCGCCATCGTTGGTCAGGAGCAGCAGCCCTTCGGAATTGAGGTCAAGCCGCCCGACGGTCATCACCCGCGGCAGATCCTCGGGAAGTTCGTCAAAGATGGTCGTGCGGCCCATCTCGTCGCTGGTGGTGGTCACCAGTCCGGCGGGTTTGTGATAAAGCCACAGGCGCGGCGCTTCTGCCTCGGGCAGGGGCTGGCCGTCGATCAGGATCCGGTCCCGCGCCGTGACGTTCAGCGCGGGGCTGTCGATCACCTTGCCATTCACCGCAACCCGCCCCTCGGCGATCATCCGCTCGGCCTCGCGCCGCGAGGCAACGCCGGCCCGCGACAGAACCTTGGCGATCCGGTCACCTTCGGGCGTGCCCGTGCTCTTGTCGCCTGCAGTGGCGTCGGGACGCGACGGTTTCGCGGCTTTGCCTGTCGGGCCTTTGGGGCGGTGCGGGCGCTTGGGGGATGCGGGTGTTTTGCTCATCCCATCGCCATAGAGCATTCCGGCGTCTTGCGAAAGCGGGCATTCTACGGCAGGGAAGGCCATGGTTTTCCGTTCTCACATGACCCTGGCCCTGGAAGAGGCCCGCGCTGCCGCCGCGCGCGGCGAGGTGCCGGTGGGCGCGGTTCTGATTGCGCCGGACGGAACGGTCGCGGCGCGGGCCGGAAACCGCACTCGGGAGCTGAACGATCCCACCGCCCACGCCGAGATCCTGGCGATCCGCGCCGCCTGCGCCGCAGCGGGAGGGGAGCGACTGACGGGATATGATCTTTATGTGACGCTGGAGCCCTGCGCCATGTGTGCGGCGGCCATCGCAGCGGCGCGTATCGCGCGGGTCTACTACGGCGCCTCTGATCCCAAATCCGGCGGCGTTGCCCATGGGGCCTGTGTGTTTTCACATCCGCAGGCACACCATGTGCCCGAGATTTATGAAGGCATCGCCGAAGCGGACTGTGCTGCCATTCTGAAAGAGTTCTTCACCGCAAAACGATAGGGGCCGGAATGAAAGGGCATGTGAAACCGCCGGAAGAGGTCCTTGCCGCGTTCAGGGTGACGGTACCGGAGTGGATCGCGACCACCGCCATTGCCAGCCTTTGGAAAGTCTCCCGCGCCGGGGGCGGTGCCGCGGTGCTGAAATACTATGGCGCCCGGGGCATGGGCAGCGAGGCCAGCGGTTTTCGGTTTCTGCAAGCTGCGCCCGAGAGTTGCGCGGCCCAGGTCTATGACCTGCGCCCGGATGCCGCCCTGGTCGAATGGCTGGAGGGGCCATCGCTCGCCGATGTTGCAATCGCTGGTGAGGACGAAATGGCTGCACGCGAACTGGTGAGGGTCGCCTCTGGCCTGCATCCCGGTACGGGCCAGGCGCCAGAGGGCTATCCCCGGCTGGAAGATCGTTTTGATGCGCTGTTCCATCTGAGGCCCGCGCCGAGTTGTGCGGCAGGGGGCAAGGCGGCGATTGCCGCGTGCCAGACCCTGGCCCGCGATCTTCTCGACGCGCAGGTGGATGTGCGCCCGCTGCACGGGGATTTGCATCATGGCAACGTGATGAAAACGCCCCGCGGGTTTTGCGCCTTTGATGCCAAGGGGATCGTTGGGGAGCGGACCTACGAGTTGGCCAATGCCTTTCGCCATCCCTATGGGGACCCCGATTTGATCCGCGACCCGCGTCGGATCGGGATGCTGGCCGATCTTTGGGCCACAGGATTTGCAGTGGATCGTCAGCGTCTTTTGCAATGGGCAGCGGTCAAATGCGCGCTCTCCATTGCCTGGCGCAGTAAAGGGCGATTGGCGCAGGACGCGGAGCTGGATCTGCTGGCGGCGCTGCTGTACTGCGCGTCGGGGCCGGGCGGCGCGCGCGTATAGACACTGGACGGCCCATGCAGACCATGCCATGTTCGCTCTTTGTTTCGCTGATCGAACCGGGAGGAAGGCGATGTCCGCGATTATCGTTGGGGAAGATGGGCTGGCCCGCTGCGGCTGGAGCGCCAGCGCACCGGAATTTGATGCCTATCATGATGCGGACTGGGGTTATCCGGTTGGCGACGATATCCGGTTGTTCGAAAAGATCTGTCTTGAAAGCTTCCAGTCCGGCCTCAGCTGGCGCACCATTCTGGCCAAGCGCGAGAATTTTCGCGCCGCTTTCGCGGGCTTTGATTGGAATGTCATCGCCACATACACCGATGCGGATGTGGAGCGCCTGTTGCAGGATGCCGGGATCATCCGCCACCGAGGCAAGATCGAAGCCGTGATCAACAATGCGAAACGCGCGCAGGAGCTGGTAGAAGAAGCCGGATCGCTCGCCGCGTTTTTCTGGAGCTTTGAGCCGGATCCGCAGAGCCTGCCCGAGCCGCAGACGCAATCGACCAGCCCGGACTCCGTGGCGCTGTCAAAGGCGCTGAAGAAACGTGGCTGGAAGTTTGTCGGCCCCACCACCGTCTTTGCCTTCATGCAGGCGATGGGGCTGATCAATGACCACGCGCTGGGCTGCTGCTGCAGAGAAAAGGCCGCCCGCGCGCGGGCGGCGTTTACAAAGCCGGTTTAGACCTCAAGCGCTGTCATCACCTCAGGTTCGATCACTTCGACCCCGGGCAGGCCTGCGCTCAGATCCTCTGCGGATTGCTCCAGCAGGGGGAAAGTCTTGTAGTGGCAGGGGATTACCGTCTTGAAGTCGAAGTAGCGCTTGGCCGCATAGGCCGCCTGCTTCATGTCCATGGTGAAGTGACCGCCAGCGCAGAGAATGCCGATATCGGGTTTGAAGTAATCCCCGATCCAATCCATGTCCGCCATGATCGCGGTGTCGCCGGAAATATAGATCGTCTTGCCCTCGGCCTGCAGCACATAGCCGACTTCCGACCCGCCGGTGCGCGGGCCTTCGGGGGTGGCAAAGGTCGAGCTGTGCGAAGCAGGCACCATCGACAGTTTCGGCCCGCCCAGATCGACGGTTCCACCCTTGTTGAAGCCGACGGTTTCGACCCCTTCGGTTTCACCCCAGAAGCCCATGATGTCATATTGGCCAACCACGGGAATGTTCAGTTTTTTCGCGAGCGGCAGCACATCGACCACATGGTCGAAATGCACGTGGGTCAGGATGATATGGGTGGCGCCTTCAATGGCGGCATCATGCTGGTCCTCGGGCAGGCTGGGGTTACCGGTCAGCCAAGGGTCCAACAGCAGCACTTTTCCTTCGGTTTCAAAACGGAAACTGCCGTGGCCCAGCCAGATGATCTTCATGGTGTCTCTCCCAATTCATTGATTTGTCTGCTCTCACCCTAGCACGCCGAATGCCTGTTTCCATCGGTTTGCTGTCCTGCAGGCCCGGTCAGGGCCCCGGTCCACAGTGTTTCGCAGCAAACTTGTGCTCTAGCGGTGAATGTGCCCTCATGGGCGTCAGAACATGATGGGAGGCAGTGCTGTGACAATGATCGGGTCGAAGGCCACCGTTCTTCTGAGCCTGCTGGCACTTGCGCCGATATCCGCTGCGCCCGGCCATGCCGAGGGCGCGGGAGGGCACCAGGGACACCAGCAGCATCAGGGTGATGAGGCGCAACCCTATGCCGGGCAGCAAAGTCGGCGAATCAAGAGCCTTTCGGATGCGGACATCGCTGAGCTGCGCGCGGGCAAGGGCTGGGGCTTTGCCCTTCCGGCGGAACTGAACGGCTGGCCTGGCCCTGCGCATCTTCTGGAACTGGCGCCGCAGATCGGGCTGAGCGAGACGCAGATCGGGCAGGTGCGCCAGATCCATCGCGAAATGGCCACCGAGGCGCAGCAGGCCGCCGAGGTCTTCATTGCCGCCGAAGAACGTCTTGATCAGGCCTTTGCCTCAGGCAACCCCGACGCCGATGAGTTGCGGCGCCTGGTCTCCGAAGCAGGCGCGGCGCGGGCGGATCTGCGGTATGTCCACCTGTCCCGGCATTTGCAGACGGTGCAGTTTCTTTCGGGCGAACAGATTGCCGCCTATAATCGCTTGCGCGGCTACGCGGCTGATCCTTGCGACGCGGTGCCGGAGGGGCATGATCCCGCGATGTGGCAGATGCACAATAACTGCGAATGAGCGCTCCTGCGCTCCCCAGCCTGTGGCTGGGGAGGGATTAGACACCCGTTTTCGGTGCAGACCCGCTTGCGGCGCGGACGGTGCGGCGGTAAACGCGTCTGTAACACGAGATGAGGGTTTCCATGTCGATTGACCAAAGCACTGCCGCCAAAGTGGCCAAACTGGCCCGGATCAAGGTCGAAGAGGACGCGCTGCCTGCGCTGGCAGACGAGTTCAACACCATCCTTGGGTTCATCGAACAGTTGAACGAAGTGGATGTGGACGGGGTCGAGCCGATGACCTCGGTCACGCCGCAGCGTCTGAAGCGGCGCGAGGATGTGGTGAACGATGGCAATCAGCAGGACAAGATCCTGGCCAATGCCCCCGACGCCCGCGAGGGCTTCTTTGCGGTCCCCAAGGTGGTGGAGTAAGACATGAGCGATCTGAACAAACTGGGCCTGGCCGAGGCCCGCGATGCCCTGCGCAAAGGCGACACCACCTCTGTCGAGCTGACCGAAGCCTGCCTGAAGGCCATCGAAGGCGCCGATGCGCTGAACGCATTCGTGCACAAGACGCCCGAGATCGCGCTGGAGCGCGCAAAGGCAGCCGATGCCCGCATCAAGGAAGGCGATGCGCCTGCCATGTGCGGCCTGCCGGTCGGGATCAAGGATCTGTTCTGCACCAAGGGCGTGGACAGCCAGGCGGCCTCCAACATCCTGAAAGGCTTCAAGCCCGAGTATGAGTCGACCGTTTCGCAGAAACTGGTGGATGCGGGTTCCGTGATGCTGGGTAAGCTGAACATGGACGAATTCGCCATGGGCTCGTCCAACGAAACCTCTGCCTATGGCGATGTGGTCAGCCCCTGGCGGCGTGACGGCAGCGATGCCAAGCTGACACCGGGTGGCTCCTCGGGCGGCTCTGCGGCTGCCGTGGCGGCAGACCTGTGCCTTGCGGCCACCGGCACCGACACCGGCGGCTCGATCCGTCAGCCTGCGGCCTTTACCGGCACCGTCGGCATCAAACCCACCTACGGGCGTTGCTCGCGCTGGGGCATCGTGGCCTTTGCCTCCTCGCTGGATCAGGCCGGGCCGATGACCAAATCGGTGCGCGATGCGGCGATCATGCTGGAAGCCATGGCCGGGCACGACCCGAAAGACAGCACCAGCGCCGATCTGGCGGTGCCGGATTTCGAGGCGATGCTGACCGGCGACATCAAGGGCAAGAAGATCGGTATCCCGAAAGAGTACCGCATGGACGGCATGCCTGCCGAGATCGAAAATCTCTGGGCCGATGGCACTGCCATGCTGAAGGACGCGGGCGCCGAGATCGTCGACATCTCGCTGCCGCACACCAAATACGCGCTGCCTGCCTATTACGTGATCGCCCCGGCCGAAGCCTCGTCGAACCTGGCACGCTACGACGGGGTGCGCTACGGCCACCGCGCCACGCTGGAGGCTGGCGATGGCATCACCGAGATGTACGAAAAGACCCGCGCCGAAGGCTTTGGCCACGAGGTGCAGCGCCGCGTGATGGTCGGCACCTATGTGCTGTCGGCAGGCTTCTATGATGCCTATTACAACCGCGCCCGCCGCGTTCGCACCCTGATCAAGAAGGACTTCGAAGATGTCTTTGCCGCAGGCGTGGACGCGATCCTGACACCGGCGACGCCCTCTGCTGCTTTTGGGCTGGGTGAAATGACCGATGCGGATCCGGTACAGATGTACCTCAATGACGTCTTTACCGTCACTGTGAACCTTGCGGGCCTGCCGGGCATCTCTGTGCCTGCGGGTGTCGATGCACAGGGTCTGCCGCTGGGCCTGCAGCTGATCGGCCGCCCCTGGGAAGAGGGCGATCTGCTGAACACCGCCTATGCGCTGGAGCAGGCCGCCGGGTTTGTGGCAAAGCCGGGGAAATGGTGGTAAAACCGGCTCAAACAAGAGCATGAACCATACGACCATAAACAGGTGATCCCGATGCGCGTCTTCGTCTCCCTCGCCGCCGCTGGCAGTCTTCTGGCCCTTGCAGCTTGCAGCCCGCCAGTGCCGGACAGCGCGGCCGGGGTGGGCGTGGACGGCGATCCCTTCGCCGCCCGTCCGGCGCAGGGCACCACGATCAACGGCGATCCACTGATCCCCTCGCCTCAGGTTGTCGGCGCGCCCCTGGCGATGCCGACAGATCAGAGCGGAGCCACCTCGGTCGCTGCGGCTGGAGCCTCGGTTGGCACTGGCAGCAATGCCGATATCGCTCGCGAAACGGCAGCAGCCCTGAGTGCGGCGCGGGCCAACTCTGGTCAGGCGCCGCTTGAAGCAAGCCCGGACAACCCTGCGCCGCAGATTGTCGGTGGCAACCCGCGTCTGTCGGACGAAAACAGCTTTGATGCGGTGTCGTCGCGCCAGACCATCGAAAGCGATGCCGAGCGTCTGAAACGGCAGCGCGCCCAGTATCAGGTAGTGGAGCCGACGGCGCTGCCCACGGTCTCTGCGGGCAACCGGGATCCAAATATCGTGCAATACGCGCTCAGCACTTCCAACCCGCCGGGCAACCGCATCTTCAGCCGCACGGGTATCAACCTCAAGGCCCGCTCGTCGCGTAATTGCGCAGGCTATGCTTCGCCCGAGCTGGCCCAAGTGGCGTTTCTTGAGGCGGGCGGCCCCAAACGCGACCGCTACGCGCTGGACCCGGATGGGGATGGCTATGCCTGCGGCTGGGACCCGTCCCCCTATCGTCTGGTCCTGCGCGAAGACTCCTGATGTCCGGAACTGACAGGGCAGGGGATGAGGCCGGGGCGATCTGGCATCCCAGCCCCAATTTCGGTCCGCGTCGTGACGGTCTGACGCCGGCTTTCGTGGTTCTGCACTACACAGCAATGGAGACGGCTGAGGCTGCCCTGCAGCGGCTGTGTGATCCTGCGGCCGAGGTGTCGGCCCATTACCTGATCGGACAGGATGGCACCCTCTGGCAGATGGTCGAGGAGGCGCAGCGCGCCTGGCACGCTGGTGCGGGCGAATGGTGCGGGCTGGAGGATCTCAATTCCCGGTCCATCGGGATCGAGCTGGACAATCGCGGCGATCACCCGTTCTCCGAACCGCAGATGGCGCGGCTGGCGCAACTGCTGGGCGATATCCTGCGCCGCTGGGAGATCGCGCCCGAGGCGGTGATCGGCCATTCGGACATGGCGCCGGGCCGCAAATGCGATCCGGGTGCCCGGTTCGACTGGGCGCGGCTGGCCCGTCAGGGGCTCGCCCGGCAGGTAGCGCAAGCGGAGGCGGCAGGGCAGAGCCTGATGGAGTCAGAGAGCGCCGATATGGCGCGTTTCCGCGCCTATGCCCGCGACATCGGATATACCGCCCCGGTGGAGGATGAGACGCTGCTGGCAGCTGTGCGGCTGCGCTATCGTCCCCAGGCCCGCGGGGCGCTTTGTGCGGAGGATTTCGCGCCGCTGGGCCAGGCAGACCTCTGGGTCTGAATGAGACCGGCTGCAACCACCCTTGACCTGTCAGCCCCCAGGGCCTAGGTGCAGCCCTGCGCAGAAGGCTGGACGGCCGCGCTGGGGGCTCGCCCTCCGCGAGGAAAGTCCGGACTCCCTAAAGCAACGGTGCCGGGTAACGCCCGGGCAGGGCAACCTGACGGATAGCGCCACAGAAATGAAACCGCCGTGCCCCCGGCAACGGATCAGGGCGCGGTAAGGGTGAAACGGTGGGGTAAGAGCCCACCGCGCCCCTGGCAACAGGGGCGGCACGGCAAGCCCCACCGGGAGCAACGCCAAATAGGGCCCCCGCGCGGGTAGGTCCCGGCAACGGGATACCGCCGCTAGGCATGCTTTAGCCAAGAGGGGCCGGGTTGGCAGCTAGAGGTACGCAGTAATGCGTATCGCAGATGAATGGCCGTCCATGAGGCGCAAGTCTCGGGACAGAATCCGGCTTACAGGCCTTCTGCGCAAAATATCCCCCCGAATCCTATTGACTTGGGGGGCAGTGCAGGTAAAAGCGCACGCTCATATAGGAATTTACCGAGAGGCCCCCTGCCTTTTCGGACGCAGGAGAAGCACCATGGCGAAGCCGACGACCATCAAGATCCGCCTGAACTCGACCGCGGGCACGGGCCACTTCTACGTGACCAAGAAAAACGCACGCACCATGACCGAAAAAATGGTCATCCGGAAATACGATCCGGTTGCGCGCAAGCACGTCGAGTACAAAGAAGGCAAAATCAAGTAAGCCCATCCGGCATACAGGATTTTCAAAAAGGGTCACGCCCCGCGCGTGGCCCTTTTTCGTGTTTGGAGCCGGGTTTTCGGCGGTCGTTGCAGGCGCAGGGCAGGTGAGAGCTTGTTCGAATTTGAAAAAATTACCCGATAGTTTAGCCGCCTGTACGAAAGGATAGTTCCCCTTTTCGCCTCATTTCGGTCGTAACTTGTTTACGTGGGTAAATGAGACAAGTGGGTGATAGTATGTTCAGGCGTATCTTGTTCAGCGTGGTTTTTGCCGTGGCCGTGGCGCCCTCTCCGGAGGCGACGATTGCGGGCGTGGTGCCGGTTCCGGCGCCGGTGATGGCCGGGCCGCTGTCCCTGACCGCTGGTCGAACTCAGCAGCCTGCGACAGCGCCGCGCTCGGGCAGCCAGACCCTGCGGGTCGAGGTGCAGGGCCGGGCCTTGTCGCTCTCCGTTGTACGGGCGGGCTCGACCGGGCTCGCGGTGCTCAGCGCCCCTGCGCATAGCGTGATTGGTAACCTGCCTGACATGACACCTGCGGATTTCCAGACCATTGCGGCGCGCGAAAGCGGCTGCAGCGTCTCGGGCGAGGTTCAGGTGCTCGGCAGCGACCGGGGCACGGTTGCCCTTGCCACCGGTCTAAGCTGCTCCTGAGCCGCCTCTCAGCTGGTCTGGGGGCTTGTGGAGATGAGCCTCAGGCGCGCCATTCCGCGACGGTCGTAACCGGCTGCAATCCCATGCTGCTCATCAACCCGGCAGAGGCGGTGTCAAAGACGGCAAAGCTTGTGGTCAACGTGTCGATGCCAAGTGTCTGACAGCGGGATTTCACTTCTGTCACCAGTGCCTGACCAACTCCCAGACGGCGGAATGGCGGATCCACGGCAATATGATGCAACTGGATCCGTTTGCCGCCGCGCATCACTGGCAGGTGAGGCTGGTCTTCGATCTCATAGATAGCATAGCCCATCAGGGCGCCTGCGGGGCTTTGCGCGGCGATTGCCTGTATCCCGTCCTTTTCCATCCAGTCTGACAGCCAGTCTGCAATGTCACTGTCGGCCGGGGCAGACGGGTAGCGGAGCGGTTGTTCTTCCGCGTGCTGTGCATGGAGGTCCCGCAGCAAGGGAACAATACGCCCTGCGTCGCGGGCAGTGATATCGGTAATCTTCATCTTCTAAATCCTGTGGTCAGTTCAAAAGGCCCAGCCCAAAAAGAAAAGGCTGGGCATAAAGAAAGGGCGGATCGCTGTGATCCGCCCCTTGCTGAAGTCTTGGTATGGCCGGTGGCGTTATTCGCGGTTCCCAAGCAGCTGAAGCAGCATCATGAAGAGGTTGATGAAGTCCAGATACAGGCTGAGGGCGCCCATGATCGCGGCTTTGCCCAGCCATTCCTGATCGCCGGATTCGGCCATCTGCAGGTAGGTGTTCTTGATGTTCTGGGTGTCATAGGCGGTGAGGCCTGCAAAGATCAGAACGCCGATCACCGAGATGGCAAAGGCCATGGCGGAGGACGCCAGGAAGATGTTCACCACCGAAGCCACGATCAGGCCGATCAGCCCCATGATCAGGAAGGTGCCCATTGCGGAAAGGTCTTTCTTGGTGGTGTAACCCACCAGGGAAAGGCCCGCGAATGCGATGGCGGTGATCAGGAATACCTGAACGATCGATTCACCGGTGAAAACCAGGAAGATCGAGCTGATCGACAGGCCCATGACGGCTGCGAAGGTGTAGAACACCAGCTGCGCGGCCGAGGCCGACAGGCGGTTGATGGCGGCGCCAAAGCCGAACACGAAGGCGAGTGGCGCGAACATGATCACCCACTTCAACGGCGACGCGTAGATCGCATAGCCGAGGCTGGTCAGGTATTTGTCGGCGCTCAGCTGTGCAGAGGCGGCCGACGGATCGGTTGTCACCGCGAGGCCCGCGATGGCCCAGGCGGCCAGAAAGGTGATGAACGTGCCCACGGACATGGTGCCGTAGACTTTGTTCATATGGGCGCGTAGGCCCGCATCGATCTCGGCAGTGCGTGCGCCTGCTGTAGAACGAATGGTGTCAAACTGTGCCATGTATCATGGTCTCCGTTTTCAAAAAGTCTCCCCAGTTGCGCGGAACAGCCAGTTCAACGGCCATGCACAACATTCCCGTCAAATATCGGGTCAAAGCCCATACGGTTCAAGTCTGCGATGAAAAGATTTGCCGCAAAAACATGAAAAGGCGCACCATTACAGCGGGTGCGCCTTCAGTCGTCATTTGTCATCTGTGAGGTCTCTGTCAGCGCGTCCAGGAATCCGGTGCGTCCCAGAATGGGCGGCGGGCCTCTTCCTTGGCGGCGTCGCGGCTGATGCCGATGTCTGCCAGCGCCTCAGCGTCCAGTTTTGCCAGCGCGCGCCGCTGGCGGGTCAGAGCGAATGCGCCTTTGATGCGATCCGCGAGGCTGCGGCGGGGTTTCGGGCTGACCGAGGTGGTGGAGATATAGGTCATGGCTCTTGTCCTTTTTTTCGTTCGTGATGGTATCGTGGGCCTTTATCAATTCTGTTGATGTATATGGGGGAGTGTGATTAATATTGGAAACGAATGTTTTTGATATCTTCCATCAGAGGTCGTGATGATTAGAAATTTGGACCTGACGACGCTGCGCTCATTTGTGGCAGTGGCAGACAACGGCGGCGTGACACGCGCAGCAGGTTTTTTGCATCTCACTCAATCGGCGGTTTCGATGCAGTTGAAACGGCTGGAGGAGTTGCTGGGGCTTGAACTGCTGGACCGGTCGGGGCGCTCCATTGCCCTGACCCCATCGGGGGAACAGCTGCTCGGTTATGCTCGCCGCATGGTCGCGCTCAATGACGAGGTGATCACCCGGCTGACCGATCAGGCTTTTGAAGGTGAGGTTGTTCTGGGGGTGCCGCATGACGTGGTCTATCCGGTCATCCCGCGCGTACTACAGCGGTTCAACACCAGCTTTCCCCGCGTCAGCGTCAATCTGGTGACCTCGAATACCCGCGATCTGAAGGCCGGCTTCGCCAAAGGGGCCTATGACCTGATCCTGACAACCGAAGGAACTGCGGGCGAGGGTGGCGAGCCCATCCACGAAATGCCGCTACGCTGGATCGGCGCGGTGAACGGCTCCGCCTGGCGGCAGCAACCGCTGCGTCTTGGCTTTTGCCGCAACTGTATTTTCCGGGCCTCTGCAACCGCAGCACTGGATGAGGTTGGGATCGAGTGGGATATGGCGGTGGACAGCGAATCCGACCGCACGGTGGAGGCCACGGTGAGCGCGGACCTTGCCATTGGTGTTCTGCTGGAGGGCACCCAACCTGCGCATCAGGAGGTTATCGAACACGGCGGCGTGCTGCCTGCCTTGCCGGTGCAGCAGATCAACCTCTATGGCGCGGACCGGGTGCGGGCCGAGTATGTTGGCGATCTGGCCAATATCATTCGGCAGGGGTTTGCCGCTCTGCGTCCGGCGCAGTTGCGCGCGGCGGGCTGATCAAAGGGGCTGAGGGAGTAAACGGCTCTCGAAAAGGGATGTGATCGCCATGGCCCTATAACCGTGCGATGGTGATTTCCCGGTTCTATTTACCTTTCACGGGGTAATAACGACCTTCCCGGTCGAGGCCCGGCTGCGCAGCAGCTCCATTCCTTCCGCGACCTGCGACAGTGGCAGGACGTGGCTGATATGCGGTTTGATCCGGCCTGCCGCGTGCCAGTCGAACAGGGTCGCAAAGGCCTGCTGAATGACCTCTGGCCGGGCTTTCATGTAGCCGCCGATATAAAAGCCGATCACGGTCAGGTTCTTGACCAGAAGATGATTGGCCGGGATCTGGGGCACTTCGCCGCTGGCAAACCCGATCGGTAGCAGCCGCCCGCAGGGGTTAGTCGCCCTAAAGGCAGCTTTCCACACCGGGCCCCCGACCGCATCATAGACAACATCGGCGCCGCCCAGGTCCTTGACGATGCTGCGCAGATCCTCGCTGTCGTCGATCAGGTGATCCGCGCCAGCGGCCCGGGCCACTTCCAGTTTGTCGGCGCCGCGCGCATGGGCGATAACGCGGGCGCCCATCAGCTTGCCAATCTCCACTGCGGTCAGCCCAACGCCTCCGGCAGCGCCGGTGACAAGCAGGGTTTCGCCCGGTTGCAACCGGGCGCAGTGATCCAGCGCCACCAGGCTGGTGCCATAGGCGATCTGCAGCGCGGCGGCGTGTTCAAAACTCATGCTGTCCGGAATGCGGACCGCGCGGCTGGCGTCAAACACACCTTCTTCAGCCAAGCCACCTTGACCGCAGAAGACTGCAACCCGGTCACCGATCTTGAACTCTGTTACCGTTTCTCCCAGTGCGGTTACCGTGCCAGAGACCTCCAAGCCCGGTACGAAGGGCAGGGTGGGGGTGTCCTGATAAGTGCCCTTTTGCATCAGCAGATCCGCGAAATTCAGCCCGCAGGCGGCGATCCTGACAGCGATCTGGCCTGCAGCCGGAGCCGGGCAGGCAATTTCGATCAGTTCCGGGGCGGCGTCGAAGGCGGTGACCTGATAAGCCTGCATGATGTCCTCTTGGTTTTGCCGCGCGAAAGGTGATTCGTTGCGTGACTGTTTGACAACAGACGCCGCAAATTCACCTCGCTATTTATGGGGAGGCATTATTTCACATGTTGTTGGTCGCATTAGCATGACAAAATGATGCATGAAATCATGTATTTGGATATCTTCAACCGCGACTGACCTTTGTCGCACTTGAATTCAACCGTGGAGGTCGTAAGCTCAGCTGAGGGGTTGAGCCTCTGTCGCGGTTTTAGAAGGTCCGGTAACGCGGGCCAGTGTTGATATCCTGACGGATTTAGCAATCATCGCGGCTACTTGGGCGCGAACCACTTTGGTATAACTAGGAGATAGCACATGGCTCATCCTGTAGATGTGCATGTCGGCAAACGGATCCGTCACCGTCGCTGGCTAATTGGTATGACACAGCAGCAACTGGCCGAGAAAGTCGGCATCAAGTTCCAGCAAATTCAGAAATATGAAACCGGTGCCAACCGGGTCAGCGCCTCCCGCCTTTGGGATATTTCTGACGCGATGGACGTCCCGGTCAGTTTCTTTTTCGATGGTCTACAGGAAGAGGATAAGGCCCCTGCCGACAAGGCAGACAAGGCGTCGGTGCCCGAGGATCTGATGGGCGATAAAGAGGCCCTGGATCTGGTGCGTTCCTATTACGCGATCCCCGAGAACCAGCGCAGGCGATTGTTCGAGCTGGCCCGTGTGCTCAGCGACGCAGCCTGAAAGTGAAAAGACCCTTCGGGGTCTTTTTTCTTGAATAGCGTGCGGCCAGATGGCACCGCCATCGCATGACACAGAATCCTGATTCCGATTTGGACGTTGCGCAGAAGATGGCCGATGCGGCCGGCGCAGCGATCCTGCCGTATTTCCGTAGCGCCACTCTTGGAGCGGACAACAAGCTGGAGGACGGGTTCGATCCGGTCACCGTCGCTGATCGCGATGCGGAACTGGCGATGCGGGCGGTGCTGGCGCAGTTGCGCCCTGATGATGGTATCCTGGGCGAGGAATTCGCTCCCGTCGAAGGCAGCTCTGGCCGGACCTGGGTTCTGGATCCTATCGATGGCACCCGCGGTTTCATAAGCGGCACGCCGACCTGGGGGGTGCTGATCGCCATGTCCGAGGCAGACGGCCCCGTGCTGGGCGTGATCGATCAGCCCTACACCGGCGAACGCTTTATCGGCGCGGCCGGGCTGGCGCAGATGACCGGGCCACAGGGCGCACGCGATCTGGCGACCCGCAACGGCACGGCGCTGGATCAGGCGATCCTTTTCACCACCTTCCCCGAAGTCGGCACCCCTGAAGAACGTGCTGGGTTCGAACGTGTCTCCGGAAAGGTCCGGCTGACGCGCTATGGCATGGACTGCTACGCCTATGCACTGCTGGCGGCGGGGCAGATCGATCTGGTGATCGAGGCGGGCCTCAACGCCTATGACGTGCAGGCCCCGATCGCAGTGATCCAGGCTGCAGGCGGTGTCGTAACTGATTGGGAGGGCGGCCCGGCCCATGAAGGCGGCCGGGTGCTTGCCGCCGCCAATGCCGAGTTGCACGCGGCGGCGCTGGCCCTATTGAAAA
This sequence comes from Phaeobacter sp. SYSU ZJ3003, assembly GCF_041300735.1. NCBI lineage: Bacteria > Pseudomonadati > Pseudomonadota > Alphaproteobacteria > Rhodobacterales > Roseobacteraceae > Phaeobacter > Phaeobacter sp. SYSU ZJ3003. Next base: position 41,670 of record NZ_PXNU01000034.1, read on the forward strand.
ACAGCTGATCAGGTCCCGTCCGGGGCTTGAGCGCGGCCATGGCAGTGCTGTATAGCACCGCCACGGCCCGAGTCCTTTACCCGTATTCTGTCGGGCCAGTTCACACTTCCAAAACCGAAACGGGTGACAAAGGAGTGTGAACCGATGCAGGAAATCCTGATTCAAAATGCGACCACCGTCATCACCATGGATGATGCGGGCCGCGTATTGCACGATGCAGATGTTCTGATCCGGGGCGGTCAGATTGCCGAGGTGGGACAGGGGCTGCGCACGACAGGGCAGATCGTATCTGGCCGGGGCTGCGTGGTGACGCCGGGCCTCGTCAATACGCATCACCATCTTTATCAGAACCTCACGCGCGCAGTGCCCGGGGCGCAGGACGCGCTGCTGTTTGGCTGGTTGCAACGGCTCTATCCGATCTGGGCGCGCTTTGGTCCGGAGGAGATGTTCGTCTCTGCCCAGCTGGGGCTGGTGGAACTGGCTCTCTCCGGCTGTACGCTCAGCTCTGACCATCTGTACCTTTATCCCAACGGCGCGCGGCTGGAGGATACCATCCATGCCGCCCGCGAGGTCGGTTTGCGGTCTCACCCGACACGCGGCGCCATGAGCATCGGGGAAAGCGACGGGGGATTGCCGCCGGATAGCCTAGTCGAGCAAGAGACGGCCATTCTTGAAGATATGATCCGCGTGGTTGATGGCTTTCACGACGCCTCTGAGGGCTCTATGTGCCGGGTGGGGCTTGCGCCCTGTTCGCCGTTTTCCGTCAGCCGCGACCTGATGCGGGATGCGGCGTTGCTGGCGCGTGACAAGGGCGTGATGCTGCATACCCATCTGGCCGAAAATGATGAGGATATCGCCTATTCCGAGGCGCAGTTCGGCTGTCGGCCCGGGCAATATGCCGAGGAACTGGGCTGGACCGGCGATGACGTCTGGCACGCCCATTGCGTCAAGCTGGACGCGCAGGAGATCGATCTGTTTGCGCGCACCCGGACCGGCGTGGCGCATTGCCCCTGTTCCAATTGCCGCCTTGGCAGCGGTATCGCACCGGTACGGGCGATGCGCGATGCCGGGGTGCCGGTGGGGCTGGGCGTTGATGGCTCGGCCAGCAACGATATCGCCAACTTGATCGGCGAGGCGAGGCAGGCCATGCTGCTACAGCGGGTTGCGCAGGGCGCTGATGCCATGAGCGCCTATGAGGCGCTGGAAATCGCCACCCGTGGCGGCGCTGATATTCTGGGTCGTCCCGATTGCGGTCGGCTCAGCCCCGGCAAACGCGCCGACGTGGCAGTCTGGGATGTGACCGGCGTTGCCTCCAGCGGCAGCTGGGACCCGGCGGCCTTGCTGCTGGCCGGGCCGACACAGGTCAAACACCTGTTCGTGGAAGGGCGTCAGATCATCTCTGGCGGAGAGGTCACCAGCCTTGATCTGCCGCGGCTGATCGAACGCCATGGTCAGCTGGCCCGCGCCTTGGCCGAGAAGGCGTAACGGAGGGTTTCTGGCGGGGCGGGCCGTCAGACCTGCCGCCCGCCGATCCACACTTCGGACACGGCCCGGTCATCACCCATCATGATGGTGGCAAAGGTGGCCTCCCAGATGTCATCGGCGCGGGCGGCGCGCTGGGCGATGGCGGGGGAGGAGGCGAGATCGAGCACCACAAGATCGGCCTCCATGCCCAGGGCGACATTGCCAATCTTGTCTTCAAGCCGCAGCGCCGTGGCCGAGCCTTGCGTTGCCAGCCACAACAGCTGGGCCGCGTGCAGGGGCGTGCCGCGCAGCTGGCCGATCTCATAGGCTGCCGCCATGGTGCGCAGCATGGAAAAGCTGGATCCGCCGCCGGTGTCGGTGGCAAGGCCGATCCGCTGCCCTTCGGCCATCAGTCCGGCCATATCGAACAGCCCGGACCCGATGAAGGTGTTCGACGTGGGGCAATGCACCAGCGCGGCGCCATGTTCGCGCAGCCGGTCACGTTCGCGCGGTTCCAGATGGATGGCATGCCCATAAAGGCCACGTGCGCCCAACAGGCCAAAGGCCTCGTAGGTGTCCAGATAATCACGGGCATCCGGGAACAGATCCTTGACCCAGGCGATCTCATCCGTCTGTTCACTCAGATGGGTTTGCATCAGGCAGCTGGGGTTGGCGGCCCAGAGGGCGCCGATGGCCTCTAGTTGTTCAGGGGTAGAGGTGGGGGAGAACCGCGGCGTGATCGCATAATCCAGCCGGTCGATCCCGTGCCAGCGCGCGATCAGCGCCGCACTGTCGTCATAGGCAGACTGAACCGTATCCTGCAGCCCTTCTGGGGCGTTGCGGTCCATACAGGTTTTACCCGCCACAACCCGTTGCCCGCGCGCCTGCGCCGCCGTGAAGAAGGCATCGACGCTTTCGGGGTGAATGGTGCAATAGCTGCAGACCGTGGTGGTGCCATGGGCAGCGGTCAGGTCCAGATAGCGGGCTGAGATCTCATCGGCATAGGCACGATCACCAAAGCGCATCTCCTCGGGGAAGGTATAGCTGTTCAGCCAGTCGATCAGCCGCTTGCCCCAGCTGGCAATAATGGCGGTCTGGGGATAGTGCACATGCGCATCGACGAAGCCGGCAAGAATCAGCTTCTCCCCATGATCATGCAACGCGGCTGCGGGAAACCTCTGGCGCAGATCGTCAAAGCTGCCGACGGCGGCAACCTTCCCATCCTGCACTGCCACTGCCTCGCTCAGCCTTGCCGCTTCCTGCGGTGCCTCGGTGGCAAAGGGGGAGCCTTGAAAGGACAGGACCTGTCCCCGCAGGATGTGGGCGTTGCTCATGATGTGCTGTCCTTTCGTGCGAATTCACCGCATGCAGGATACGCGCGGCGCGCGCGGCGGTAAATTGTGTCATTGTCATTGTTTTCCGGTAGCAGCTTCTTCTATTCATGGGACAAGCATCGGAAGGGGCAGCGTATGAGCACAGGCGACGAGACCATCGGGACCGACAAGGGCCAGGACGACGCCTATATGCTGGATCGCCGCCGCGTGGCGCAGATCCTTTATGCTGTGGATACCAACGACAAGGCCGAGCTGGCGAACCTGATGGAGCCGCTGCACGCGGCCGACATCGCCGACCTTCTGGAGCAGGTGAACGCCTATGACCGGGCCCGGCTGATCCGGCTTTATGACCGCGAATTCGACGGCGAAATCCTGTCAGAACTGGACGAGGCGATCCGCGAGGAAGTGATCGCGATCCTCAACCCGCAGGTTTTGGCTGAAGCAGTCCGGGATCTGGACAGCGACGATGTGGTCGACCTGCTGGAGGACCTTGAGGAGCCGCAGCAGGAAGCCATTCTCGACGCGCTGGAGGATTCCGACCGGGTCGCGATCGAGCAATCGCTGAGCTACCCGGAAAACTCCGCCGGCCGCCTGATGCAGCGCGAAGTGGTGATGGCGCCGGAACACTGGACGGTGGGGCAGGCGATTGATTTCATGCGCGAAAGGTCGGACCTTCCAGCGCAGTTCTATCACGTGGTCATGGTCAGTCCGCGCCTGCATCCGGTGGGCAATGTCACCCTTGGCCGGATCATGTCGGCCCGACGCGAGGTACCGCTTACCGATCTCAGGGAAGAAACCTTCCAGGTCATTCCCGCCGATCAGGACGAGGAAGACGTGGCCTATGCCTTTAACCAGTATCACCTGATTTCGGCCCCGGTGGTCGATGACGAGGGGCGTCTTGTGGGTGTCATCACCATCGACGATGCCATGGCGGTTCTGGATGAAGAGCACGAAGAAGACATCCTTCGCCTGGCCGGTGTCGGCGAAGGCAGCCTGTCGGACCGGGTGATTGACACCACCAAGCGGCGGTTCCCCTGGCTGGCGGTCAACCTGGTAACGGCGGTGCTGGCGTCGATGGTGATTTCAATGTTCGAAGATACCATCGCCCGGTTCGTGGCCCTCGCCGTGCTGATGCCCATCGTGGCCTCGATGGGCGGCAATGCCGGCACCCAGTCGCTGACGGTGGCGGTGCGTGCGCTGGCCACACGCGACCTGACAGGATCAAACGTCTGGCGGGTGATCCGGCGTGAGGTTCTGGTGGGGCTGGTCAACGGTCTGATCTTTGCCGTTGTGATGGGCTGTGTCGGGCTGTTGTGGTTCGGCTCGCCGCAGCTTGGCGCGGTGATTGGCGTCGCGATGGTCATCAATCTGGTCGTGGCAGGCCTCGCCGGGACCGTGGTGCCGGTTATGCTGGAAAAAATGAATGTGGACCCGGCACTTGCCTCGGGGGCTTTTGTGACGACGGTGACCGATATCGTTGGGTTCTTTGCCTTCCTCGGTCTGGCTGGGCTGGTTCTTCTCTAGGCATTCAATCCCGGCAAAGGAGGGAGCAATGGCGGATCTGGCAGCGATCAAGGCACAAGCGCGCAAGGCGGCCTTTGCCCGGCGCAAAGAGTCCTTCGACATGGGAAAACCCGGTGCCGCCGGGCATCTGTCCGAGGTGCTGGCCGGGTATCGCGGTGTTCCACTGTCCGGATACATGCCGATCCGAACCGAGATTGATCCGCTGCCTGCCATGGCCGAAGCCGCAGCCCATGGAGCCGTCGGCGTACCGGTGATCGAAGGCGCAGGTCTGCCCTTGCGATTCAGTCGCTGGCAGCCCGATGCGCCGCTGCGCGAAGGACCATTTGGCGCGATGGTACCTGCGGTGGATGACTTCTTTGAACCCGAGATCCTGATTGTGCCGCTGGTGGCCTTTGATCTGTCCGGCGGGCGGCTTGGCTATGGTGGCGGCTTTTACGACCGAACCCTGGAGCTCTTGCGCAGCAAGCGGGCGACGCTGGCCATCGGCTTTGCCTTTGACGCGCAGGAGGCGGAAGATCTGCCGCTGGAGCCGACCGATCAGCCGCTTGACATGATCGTGACCGAAAGCCGTATCATCCAGTTTTCCCGATAGGGAAGGGGCTTAGGTCGCATGTGGCTCGCGGTATTTGAGGCGAAAAACGCCACATAGGGCGCGTCGGGGGCTTGTTCCCCGTCGCAGCGCCGCCTAGGACTGAGCCATGAGAATTCTGTTTCTAGGCGATGTGATGGGCCGCGCGGGGCGCCGTGCCATCACCGAAAACCTGCCGCGACTGCGCAAGGAGTGGCGGTTGGATTTTGTTGTGGTCAACGGCGAGAACGCGTCGAATGGCATGGGGCTCAGCGGCGATCACGCCAAGCTTCTGCTTGACGCCGGGGCTGATTGTCTGACCCTTGGCGATCATGCCTTCGACCAAAAGGACATGATGCAGTTCATCGAAAAGGAACCGCGCATCATCCGGCCACTGAATTTCGCAAAAGGCGCACCGGGGCGGGGATATCGCCTGTTCGACGCGCCCGGCGGGCGCAAGGTGCTGGTAACGCAGGCGCTGGGTCAGGTGTTCATGAAGCGGGCCTATGACGATCCCTTTGGCGCCGTCGAAGGCGTGCTGAAGGCGCATCCGCGCGGCGGGCTGGCGCAGGCGGTGATCGTCGACATGCATTGCGAGGCGACCTCGGAAAAGATGGCGATGGGGCATTTCTGCAATGGCCGGGCCTCGCTGGTGGTCGGCACCCACACTCATGTCCCCACCGCTGATGCGCAACTCCTGTCCGAAGGCACCGGTTATCTGACCGATGCGGGCATGTGCGGCGACTACAATTCCGTCATCGGCATGGACAAGGCCGAACCGATGCGCCGGTTCCTGACTGGCATGCCCAAAAGCCGCTTCACCCCGGCGGAAGGGGAGGCGACCCTGTCGGGTGTCTTTATCGTAACAGACGACCGCACCGGCGCGGCCAAGGAAATCCACATGGTCCGGGACGGTGGTCTGCTGCAAGGCGCGGCACCGGTCTGATCCACTGACCTGTCGCTCCGGCCACCAAATGCGCATTGAAATCATCGTGAGATGCCAAATGCTTGTGGGCGGGGTGCAGAAGTGCTTGCTCCGCAATTTAGGATCGGGGACACTCTGCGCCGGTCTGGCATAATGGGCGGGACCGCAGCATCGCAAACCAGGTAGGATATTTGCCGCACATGCATGTCTTTCAAGTCGCTCAGAACGGCAGCGCCCTGATCACCCTTCTGATCGTCGCACTGATGTTTCTGGCCTTTCTGAAGGAAACCTACCCGACCGAGGTGGTGGCCCTCGCTGGGGTGTCTCTGATGCTGATCACCGGCGTTCTGCCTTATGATGCGGCGCTGCCGGTGCTGTCCAACCCGGCGCCGTGGACGATTGCGGCGATGTTCATCATCATGGGGGCATTGGTGCGCACCGGGGCGCTGGATGCCTTTACCGCGATTGCCCGCAAACAGGCCGAGGTTAGCCCCAGGCTGGCCGTCGCCATGTTGATGGCCTTCGTCGTGGGCGCTTCGGCGATTGTCTCCAACACGCCGGTGGTGGTGGTGATGATCCCGGTGTTCATCCAGATCTCCCGCACGCTGGATGTTTCGGCCTCCAAGATGCTGATCCCGCTTAGTTATGCGGCGATCCTGGGCGGCACGCTGACGCTGATCGGCACCTCGACGAACCTGCTGGTGGACGGTGTGGCCCGGGCGCAGGGTATGGAGGCTTTCAGTATCTTCGAGGTCACGCCGCTGGGGATCATTCTGGTGATCTGGGGCATGATTTATCTCCGTTTCATCGCGCCGCGGCTGCTGCCGGACCGGGACAATCTGGCCAACCTGCTGAGTGATCGGTCAAAGATGAAATTCTTCACCGAGGCGGTCATTCCCCCCGAAAGCAACCTGATCGGCCGCGAGGTTTCTGGGGTTCAGCTGTTTAAACGTCCCGGCGTGCGCCTGATCGACGTCATCCGCGGCGATGTCTCGCTGCGCCGGAACCTCAAAGGCGTCGAGCTGCAGGTCGGAGATCGGGTGGTGCTGCGCACCCAGATGACCGAACTTCTGAGCCTGCAAAGCAATAAAGAGCTGAAGCGTGTCGATCAGGTGTCCGCGGTGGAGACCAAGACTGTCGAGGTTCTGATCACCCCCGGCTGCCGTCTGGTCGGGCGCTCGCTGGGGGCCATGCGTCTGCGTCGCCGCTATGGTGTTTATGTGCTGGCGGTGCACCGGCGCAATCAGAACATCGGTGTGCAGCTCGACGATCTGGTGGTACGGGTCGGCGATACCCTGCTGCTGGAAGGCGCTCCAGCGGATATTCAGCGTCTGGCGGCGGATACGGATATGGCCGATGTCTCTCAGCCGACGCAGCGGGCCTATCGCCGCAGCCACGCACCCCTTGCGATTGCGGCGCTTCTAGGAATCGTGCTGCTGGCCGCGCTGGGTGTTGCACCGATCCTGCTGCTGTCGGTTGTCGCGGTTGCGCTGGTGCTGGTCAGCCGCTGCATCGACGCGGATGAGGCGTTTTCCTTTGTCGACGGGCGGCTATTGGCGCTGATTTTCTCGATGCTGGCGATTGGCGCCGCGCTGGAAAGCTCGGGCGCAGTTGCGCTGATCGTCAATGCCATTGCGCCGGGCCTGTCGGGCCTGCCGCCCTTCCTGCTGGTCTGGGCGGTCTATCTGCTGACGTCGGTACTGACCGAGCTGGTGTCGAACAATGCGGTGGCGGTGGTGGTGACCCCCATCGCCATCGGGCTTGCCCAGGCGATGGGGCTGGATCCGCGTCCGCTGGTTGTTGCGGTGATGGTGGCAGCCTCGGCGTCCTTTGCGACACCCATCGGCTATCAGACCAATATGCTGGTATATGGTCCCGGCGGCTACAAGTTCACCGACTTCCTGCGCGTCGGCATTCCGTTGAACCTGAGCATCGGCTTGTTGGCCTCAGCCCTTATCCCGCTGTTCTGGCCGCTGTAAGGCGCGGTCACATCGGCCAGAAGAACAGGATGGCCGGGATCGAAACCGCGATCACCAGGATTTCCAGCGGCAGGCCCATGCGCCAGTAATCGCCGAATTGATAGCCACCGGGACCCAGCACCAGCGTGTTGTTCTTGTGTCCGATGGGGGTCAGGAAGGCCGCAGAGGCCGCCACGGCGACCGCCATCAGGAACGGGTCCGGGGAGACATTCAGCGCCGTTGCCATCTGGATGCCCACCGGGGCCGCGACAATCGCCGTGGCCGTGTTGTTCAGCACATCTGACAGCGTCATTGTGACCACCATCAGTACGGTCAGGATCGCCCAGGCAGGCAGACCTTCGGTCAGACCGATCAGACCGTTGGCGATCAGCTGCGTGCCGCCGGAACTGTCCAGCGCGGCGCCGAGTGGGATCATCGAGCCCAGAAGGACGACCACGGGCCATTCCACATGGTCGTAGATCTCCGCCACCGGCAGGATCTTGGTCAGCACATAGGCAATCGCCACGAGGCCCAGGGCCACCGGCAGGTAGACAAGGCCCACCGAGGCCGCCGCCACCGCCGCAGCAAACAGGCCGATGGCCATCCAGGTCTTGTCATTGGCGGTGACGGACAACCCCCGCGCCGCCAGCGGCAAGCAGCCAAGCCAATCAGTCACATCCGCGCTGCGGTCGCGCGGGCAGAGCAGCAACAGGATATCGCCCGGTTCGATGGTGATCTGGCGGATGTGGCTGGTCAGACGCCGCCCTTGCCGGGAAATACCCAGCAGAACCGTGCTTTGGCGCCATGCAAGGCCGACGGCCTGGGCGCTGCGCCCGTTGACCCGCGCGGTTTCCGGCACCACCACCTCGACCAGCTCCAGACCTTCGCCCGCGGCGGTCAGTTTTTCCTGCCGCGCGGCATCGGCAAAGTCGAGCGACAGCGCGGTGCGGAATTCGTCCAGCGCCTCGGGCGTGGCTTCGATCACCAGCGTGTCGGCGGCCCGCAGGCTGTATGCCGCGGCACGACCATAAAGCCGTTTGCCGTCCCGGATCAGACCCAGGATCGCGACGTCCGCCTTTTCCGCCTCGCTGTCCAGCTCTCCCAGGCGCTTGTCGATCAGGGGGGACTCTTCGGGCACCGTCAATTCGGCGATGTAATCGGCGATTTGCGCCTCTGACGCGCCGGCGGCGTTCTTGCGCTGCGGGATAAGGCGCCAGCCGATCAAGGCCACGAAGGCGAGACCGGCAACCGAGGCAACGAGGCCGACCGGGGCAAAGTCGAACATCTGGAAGGGTTCGCCAAGGGCTTCATGGCGGATCGAGGCGATAATGATATTGGGCGGGGTGCCGATCAGCGTGACCATACCGCCAAGGATCGTCGCAAAACTCAGCGGCATCAGGCTCAGCCCCGGCGCGCGGCCCGCCTTGCGCGCGGTCTGGATATCCACCGGCATCAACAGGGCGAGCGCAGCTACATTGTTCATGAAGGCCGACAGGACCGCGCCGATCCCGCCCATCAAGCTGATATGCAGGCCCAGGGCGCGGCTGCTGTCGACCAGCGTGCGGGTGATCAGGAACACCGCGCCAGACCGCACCAACCCGGCCGAGACGATCAGCACCAGTGCCACCACCAGCGTCGCGGGATGGCCGAAACCGGCAAAGGCATCCTTGGCCGGGACGACGCCGATCACCACCGCCACCATCAGCGCTGAAAAGGCCACCAGATCATAGCGGTAGCGCCCCCAGAGCAGCATCCCGAAGACCGCTGCGAAGATGGTGAAAAGAATGCCTTGGTCAAATGTCATTGCTGCCTGTCCCTGGTTAAATCCGGCATGAAGCCCTGCAAACGCCGGGACAGTCATTCCGGTAATGGGGGCAGTGTCGCGCAAAGCCGCAGCCGATGCCAGTACTGGCCTGAAAGCCGGACGGATTTGTGTGCCTGAAGCTTTGAGGCGTGCTGCTGAGGTGGCTTTGGCACCAATCTCTTGCGGCCCGCGATGCAGGGCTGTATCAAACGCCCCGACAAGATCAATCGGTAGAAATGGAGGCTGGCGCATGGCAGGCCACTCAAAATGGGCGAATATTCAGCACCGCAAGGGTCGTCAGGACGCCGCGCGTTCAAAGCTTTTTTCCAAGCTGGCCAAGGAAATCACCGTGGCCGCGAAGATGGGCGACCCGGATCCTGAAAAGAACCCGCGCCTGCGTCTTGCGGTGAAAGAGGCCAAGAGCCAATCGGTCCCCAAGGACGTGATCGAACGCGCGATCAAAAAGGCGATCGGCGGCGATGCGGAAAACTATGACGAGATCCGCTATGAAGGCTACGGGCCGAACGGCGTTGCGGTGATCGTCGAGGCGATGACCGACAACAAGAACCGGACCGCTTCGACGGTGCGCTCGACCTTTACCAAGAACGGCGGCAACCTTGGCGAGACCGGCTCGGTCGGCTTCATGTTCGACCGCAAGGGTGAGGTGACCTATCCCGCTTCGGTTGGCGATGCGGACACCGTGATGATGGCTGCCATCGAAGCGGGCGCCGAGGATGTCGAAAGCTCGGAAGACGGCCATATCATCTATTGCGCCGACACCGATCTCAACGATGTGTCCAACGCGCTCGAAGCGGAACTGGGCGAGTCTGAATCGACCAAGCTGATCTGGAAGCCGACCACCACCACCGAGCTGGACCTGGAAGGCATGCAGAAGCTGATGAAGCTGGTCGATGCGCTGGAAGATGACGACGACGTGCAGCGTGTCACCACCAACTTCGAAGCCTCGGACGAGGTCATGGCGCAGCTGTAACGCGGCATCATACGCTTCGCAGTAGAATAAAAAGGCCCGCCAATCTGGCGGGCCTTTTGCGTTTAAGTTCCTTTGGGCCGAAAGGTCAGTCCAGCTTGCGGTAGCTCAGGAAATTACCGCCGGGCAGATACATCAGCGTCATTTCGAAATCGGACATGCTGTCGATGGCATAGCAGTAGCTCTCGCCGGTCTCTTCTTCGCGCGCGTAAAGGTAGGGGCCTGCGCCCTGAAAACTGTCGCACCAGTTTGACACGGAAATATAGTCGCGTCCGGTGATGGCACCGTCATATGTGTTGTCGCGCTCAGACCCCAGAATGTTGAACTGGGAATTGGGATCATCGACCGAGTACCAACTGCCTTGCATCCGGTTCAGGATTGAATCCGCGTTGGTCCAGGGACGAATGGTGATATCGCGCAGCACAACATCCGCGCTGCGGTCGTAAATGGCTTCCAGATCGCCCTGAACCTCGATGGGCGTGCCGGGGTCCAGTTTCTCCATGATGGCAAAAACGAACTGCGGCGTGCGCCCGTCATCGGAGACGTAGAACTTGGTGCCGTCGGCATGAAAGCTGCAGGTGCGGGCGCCCTCATAGGTGCAGTCCTGCAGGTTGGCCATGTTGGAATAGGGCTCGCCATAGGTGCCCGCCGGGGCGGGGCCTGTGGCTGGAGCAGGTGCCGGTGGCGGAGGGGCGGGCTTCGGTGTGGTTTCGCTCTTGCTGGTGGAATTGTCCACCAGAGTCAGGGTGAACTGTTTCGCGGTCTTGCCGGTGTCCAGTTTGCGGAAGCCGGTGCTCTCATATCCCCGTGCGGCACACTCGGAATCTCCCGATATTGTGAAGGCCTGTGAGGTGGTGCAGAAGGTGAAATCACCGCTGGCAAAGGCCGAACCCGAAGAATTGGCACGGTAGTAATAGTAGCGATTCTTCAGATCCCCGCCGAGCGGCGTCTTGCAATCGCCCGCATCGATGTTCCACCATCCCTTGGATACCCAGGTGTCGCCATCGGCGTATCCGATCGCCACGCTGAGGCTGCGCCCGGCATCGTTGCAGATTTCAAGGCCTGCAAAGGCAGGAGCGGCAGAGAAGGCGAGGCATAAACCGGCAGTGACAAAGCGCATAACATATCCTGAATTTGAACGATTTCAGGCTAGGCACGGGGAATGCATCGCGCAAGAAAAACCGGCCTGTAACGTGTCAGCACCGTAAAAGGCACCGCAATTGTGGCGTTTTGAGCTTTTCAGTCGGCCCCGGCGGTGATCACGCCCGCGGCGCGCAGTTCCGCGTGCTCCGGTATCCAAAGGTCGGAGTTGGCCACCTCAAAGACCCTCTGCACAAACCCTTCGCTGATGCCCTGCTGCAGGAAAAAGGACAGGTCCTTCTCCTGCTCTTTCTTCAGGTCCAGTTGCGGCAGCCCACCTTCGAACATCAGTGCATAGCCGTGAAATCCGAGCTGTCCCTTGGGGGCGAGGAGGCGCTCCTGCCCAGCGGCAAAGATCACTGTGCAGGCCGAGGCACAGAGGTCGGCAGCCTGGGTATCAAGGCCACGGGTCCGGATCAGCTTGGCCACGCCGCGCGCCTCGTAGATCAGCCCGCCGGGGCCGGTCAGATGCAGGGAGCGGACCTCTGGTGCCGCGTCCAGCGTGGCTGTAATGCGCCGGGTCAGCCCGTGGGTGATCTCGCCGGTAAAGATCAGGGTGCGGCCATCATCGGACAGGGTCAGACTATAGAGCTGCTGGCGCGCCTGTTCCTGCTGCTGGGCATAGGGCAGGGTTTCCACCTGTCCGGCAGTCAGCAGGGCGCCCCACCACTGCGTCAGTGTTGCAAATCCTGCAAACAATAGAACGAGATAGCTGCCCCAGACCGGCGCCATCGATCCGGTGCTGCGGATGTGCCCGTCCGTGCTGCGCAGCAAATCGCGGCTTTGCCAGGCCAGCAGCACCCCATCTGCCGCGATCAGCGCCCAGGCCAGTGACACGGGCAGCCAGAAGAAATGATTGAGGGCCAGCCAGACCAGCAGAACCCCGGCCCGTGGCAGAACCACGTGCAGGCCAAGGCTGCGCCGCAGAGAGGCTGGCCCGGGTGTCACACCGGGCTTTCTGTCATTCGAAGACCTGGCAAATCTCCTCCAGAGGTTTTTTGAACTTGGCGACTGAGGGAACCATAGCATTTTCTGCCGGATGGCCTACAGCGATGATCATCGTAGGCTTTTCCGAGGCCGGGCGACCCAGGGCGCCATTGAGGAACTTCATCGGGTTCGGCGTGTGGGTCAGGCTGACCAGACCAGCGGTATGCAGCGCCGTCAGCAAAACGCCGGTGGCAATGTTCACGCTTTCGGGCACGTAGTAGTTCTTGTAACGGGTGCCGTCCGCAAACTCGCCCCAGCGCTGGGCGAAGACCACGATCAGCCAGGGCGCGATGGTCAGATGCGGTTTGTCTTCATTGGTGCCGATCGGCTCAAGCGCCTTGATCCATTCATCGCCAGCGCCGCCTGCATAGAACTTGCGTTCTTCTTCCTCAGCCTCGGCGCGGATCCGGGCCTTCAGTTCTGGGTTCGAAACGGCCGCAAAGAACCAGGGCTGGTGGTTGGCGCCCGATGGCGCGGTGCCCGCCGCCCGGATGCAGTCCTCGATCACCTGTCGGGGCACCGGCTGATCTGTGAAATCGCGCACCGTGTGGCGCCGCTGCATATGGGCGAGAAACTCAGTCGCCTTTTCCTGCATCTGCGCATCCGTGTACGCGGCCCGGTCGGGCAATGGCAGCGGATCATAGCTGAGAGAGTCTTGTGAAAACATGAGGGGTCTTTCCGATTGGTCTTAACGGTCTTGGGTCAAATGCCGTCGCGCTGATGTCTGCACAGACCGGGTGACCTCTGCAAGGGCAGGCGCCATCACCCGCGCCACCTGCCACGTGAGCGGAACCCGCAGGATTGTGTCGGGGATGAGTGGCACCAGACGGCCGCTGTGCAGCTCTTCCCCGATGATGGAAAGCGGGTTCATGCCCCAGCCGAGACCGGCAGCTGCGGCTTCGATAAAAGCCTGGGTAGAGGGCAGGTAGTGCGCGGGCGGCGACAACCGGGGTGCCACGTTCCGCTCCAGCCACTGCTGCTGCAGTCTGTCCTTTGCGTTAAAGATCATGCAGGGCGCCTCGGCAGCGGCCTCTGGCGTGACGCCGTCTGGAAACCAGCGCGCCATGAAGTCCGGGCTGGCGGTTGCCGCATAGTCCAGCGTGCCGAGCGGGTAGGCATCAAACCCGGGCACGGGCCGGGTGCTGGCGGTGACCGCGGCTGAGACCTCGCCGCGCTTCAGCCAGTCGGCGCTGTGATCCTGATCGTCCACCAGGAGATCGAACAGCACGCCGTCAGTTCCGGCCATCGCGTCGATGAACCAGCTGGCAAGGCTGTCGGCATTGACCGCGATGCGCAGACGCACCGGGGCCGTGCCGTTTTCCAGCGCCAGCTCCCGCGCCAGCTGCGCCTCAAGAAGGCCGATATCCTCGGCGTGTTTGGCAATCCTCAGCCCCGCCGCCGTGCCGGTGCAGGGCACACCGCGCAGGACCAGTGCGATGCCGGTACGGTCCTCCAGCGCCTTGATCCGCTGTGAAATGGCCGAGGGCGTCACCCCAAGGGCATGGGCCGCAGCTTCGAACGAGCCATGGTGTAAAACGGCCCGGAGCGCGGAAAGGTGATTGGGGTCGAGTTGCATTAGCTGTGCTTAATCCAGGTTATCATATTTAATTGGATTATCCGGACTGGGGCGCATAGTCAAAGCGCGAAGAGTTCCAGCAGAAAGACGCCCAGCATGTCAGCCAGCCTTGCTTCCGGATTTGCCCTCGGCTTTAGCCTGATCCTCGCGATCGGGGCGCAGAACGCATTTGTGCTGCGGCAAGGGCTGCGGCGGCAGCATGTGTTCTGGATCTGCCTGACCTGTGCAGGTTCGGACGCGGTTCTGATCTATGCCGGGGTTCTGGGGTTTGGATCGCTGACGCAGGCGCTGCCGGGGATCGAGACCATCATGCGCTTTGGCGGGGCTGCTTTCCTGATCTGGTATGGCGCGCGCAGTCTGCTGGCGGCCTGGCGCGGCGGCGCCGTGCTGGAGGCGGCGGGGCAAGGCAATCAGAGCGCGCCTCTGCTGCCGGTTCTGGCGACGGTGCTGGCGCTGACCTGGCTCAACCCGCATGTCTATCTCGATACGGTGGTTCTCTTGGGCACGATCTCGGCGCAGGATCCGGCGCCGCTGATCTTTGGCCTTGGGGCCGTTTTGGCAAGTTTCACGTTTTTCTTTTCCCTTGGATATGGCGCGGGTCTGCTGGCGCCTGTGTTTGCCAAGCCCCGGTCCTGGCAGGTGCTTGAGGCAGTTGTCGGGCTGACAATGTGGGCCATTGCAGCGAACCTCCTGTTGATCTGAGGGAGGGCAAGTGCTGGGCGAGGCAGAGCGCTTCGCGGGCAAAGGTGGATGCCGAAAATAATTGCCATGTTCAGGGTTGTACCCTTTGCCGTTTGGGTGTTCTGTCTGGCGTCATGAGTGATGCGCAGCAGACAAAAGACCGGGACACTAATCCCGTGATGGGCATTTTCTGGATGCTGGTGACCGGGCTGAACTTTGTCGCGGTTACCGCATTGGTCAAATATCTGGGCGGTCGGATCCCCCCTGCCGAATCCGCTTTCCTCAGATACCTTTTGGGGCTGGTGTTCCTGATCCCGATGATTGGCGCGCTGCGTCAGGCCAAGCTGACGCCCAAGCTGTGGGGACTGTTTGCTGGACGCGGCGTTCTGCATACGCTTGGGGTGATGCTGTGGTTCTTTTCCATGACTCAGATCCCGCTGGCCGAGGTCACGGCGATGAACTATCTGGCGCCAGTCTATGTCACCATCGGGGCGGCTGTGTTTCTGGGTGAGAAACTGGCCCTGCGCCGGATCGCGGCGATCATCGCGGCTTTGATTGGTGCGCTGATCATCCTGCGGCCAGGGTTTCGGGAAATCTCACCCGGGCATATCGCAATGCTGGCAGCGGCGGTGGTGTTTGGCGGCTCTTATCTGCTGGCCAAATTCACCGTGGACGGTACCAATCCGGTTGTGGTGGTAGCCATGCTGTCGCTTTGGGTGACGGCGGGGCTGGCGCCCTTTGCGGCGGCGGTCTGGGTGACCCCGACACTGGCTGAGCTTGGCATTCTCTTTGCGGTGGCCTGTTTCGCCACGGCGGGGCACTACACGATGACGCTTGCCTTCTCGGCGGCGCCGGTTGCGGTGACGCAGCCGGTGACCTTCCTGCAGCTGATCTGGGCGACGCTTCTGGGGGCGCTGGTGTTTGACGAGGCGATCGACATCTGGGTGGTTTCGGGCGGTGCGCTGATCCTTGGGGCGATCAGTTTCATCACCTGGCGCGAGGCGGTGTTGAAGCGCCGCGCCATCACACCGCCGGTGCCTGCGACCAAGGTCTGAAGGTCCTGACTGTAGGTGGTTGGGCCGGTCTTATGACAGGGCCAGATCCACGACACGGTGCGCTGCGCGCCGTGCGGCTTCGGGATCGACCGGACCTTCGGACTGCGCGGTCTGCAGCCAGACGCCGTCCATATAGCACTGCAGGGCCTGCCGCGCGGTTTCAATCTCTGCCTCGGGCAGAAGATGCCGCAGTTCGGCCAGAAAATGGCTGCGCACCCGGGTCCTGTTGATGCGGTGCAGCCGCGACAGACGCGGCGAGTAGGGCGCATTGGCCCAGAACTGCATCCACAGGCTGCATTGCGTCACGGTGAACAGATTGTCGGAAAAGTTCGCATCCATCACCGCGTATAGCCGTTCTTTCGGCGTGCGCGCGGTGGCGTAGCCTTCGACCATGGCGGTCCGCAGCTTGCGCAACAGATGCCGCATCGTGGCTTCCATCAGCCCTTCCTTGGAGCCGAAGTAATAGTTGATCGACGCCGCCGAGGCTCCGGCTTCAGCGGCGATTTCGGCCATGGTCACAACACCATAACCGCGCTTGTGCACGGCAACGATGGTGGCTTCGATCAGCTCTTCGTTGCGGATATCTCGGATGCGTTTTCGTCCCATAACGCAGTTTTGCGTTACATGCGCGCCGGATACAAGCGATGTTATGTGGCTTCAATAACTTGTATGACGGTACAAAAAACTGTTTGGCTTACCGGCAAGTCGTGGTAGGGCAGAACAGAACCGGGGTGCCGTGCAGATCGCGCGTGGCAGGACCCGCAGCAACAGCTGCCGTTTTCCGGATTGGCCGGAGCTCAGCACAAAATGAAACAGGAGAGGCGCATGACTGCACCCAATATTCTGATCCTGATGGTGGACCAGTTGAACGGGACGTTGTTTCCGGATGGTCCGGTGGACTGGCTGCATGCGCCCAACCTGAAGAAACTGGCGGCGCGCTCGACGCGTTTTGCCAATGCCTATACCGCTTCGCCGCTTTGTGCACCGGGGCGGGCCAGCTTTATGTCCGGGCAATTGCCCTCGCGCACTGGCGTTTATGACAACGCCGCCGAATTCCGCAGCGATATCCCGACCTACGCGCACCACCTGCGCCGTGCGGGCTATTACACCTGCCTTTCCGGTAAGATGCATTTTGTCGGCCCTGACCAGCTGCACGGGTTCGAGGAGCGCCTGACCACGGATATCTACCCGGCCGATTTCGGCTGGACGCCGGATTACCGCAAGCCGGGCGAGCGGATCGACTGGTGGTATCACAATATGGGCTCGGTGACCGGGGCAGGCGTCGCGGAAATCTCCAACCAGATGGAATACGACGACGAGGTCGCCTATCACGCCAAGGCCAAGCTTTACGATCTGGCACGGGGCAAGGATGACCGTCCCTGGGCGATGACCGTGTCCTTTACCCATCCGCACGACCCCTATGTCGCGCGCAAGAAATACTGGGACCTTTATGAGGATTGCGAGCATCTGCTGCCCGAGGTTCCGGCGATGGAGTATGAGGACCACGACGCCCATTCCAAGCGCATCTTTGACGCCAACGACTGGCGCAGCTTCGACATCACCGAAGAAGACATCCGCCGCTCGCGCCGTGCCTATTTCGCCAATATCTCATATCTGGATGACAAGATCGGTGAGATCCTTGAGGTGCTGGAAACCACCCGTCAGGAGGCGATCATCCTGTTCGTTTCCGATCACGGCGACATGCTGGGAGAGCGTGGCCTGTGGTTCAAGATGAGCTTCTTTGAAGGCTCTTCGCGCGTGCCGCTGATGATCTCGGCCCCGGATCTGCCCTCTGGGCGTATTGATGCGCCGGTATCGACGCTGGATGTCACCCCGACGCTGGGTGTTCTGGCCGGGGTATCGATGGAGGAGATCGCTCCCTGGACCGACGGCGAGAACCTTGTGCCGCTGGCCAAGGGCGAAGAACGCAGCGCACCGGTGACCATCGAATACGCAGCTGAGGCGTCCTATGCGCCGCTGGTGTCGCTGCGCTATGGCAAGTGGAAGTACAACCGCTGCGCGCTCGACCCTGATCAGCTGTTTGATCTGGAGGCCGACCCGAAGGAACTGACCAATCTGGCGGATCACCCCGACCATGCGGGCACCCTGCAAACCCTGCGGGCAAAATCCGAAGCGCGCTGGAACCTGGAACAGTTCGACGCCGAGGTGCGCGCCAGCCAGGCGCGCCGCTGGATCGTCTACGAAGCGCTGCGCCAGGGCGGCTATTACCCCTGGGACTACCAGCCGCTGCAAAAGGCTTCGGAACGTTACATGCGCAACCACATGGATCTCAATGTGGTTGAGGAAAACGCCCGCTTCCCGCGCGGCGAATAACCCAATTTCAAGACTGGACAGGCCTATATCATGACCCATCCCGCAGCCCCGAAGGCCAGCCATTTCATCAATGGCGCCTACGTCGAAAACACCGCTGGGACCGCCATTCCGGTGATCTATGCGGCCACCGGCGAAGAGATCGCCACCGTGCATGCCGCGACGCCCGAGATCGTCGAAGAGGCGCTCGCTTCGGCCCAGGCGGCGCAGAAGGCCTGGGCGAAGATGACGGGTACCGAGCGCGGCCGTATCCTGCGCCGCGCCGCCGACATCATGCGCGAACGCAATCACGAGCTGTCGGTGCTGGAAACCTATGACACCGGTAAGCCCTTGCAGGAAACGCTGGTGGCGGATGCGACCTCTGGCGCCGATGCGCTGGAGTATTTCGGCGGTCTGGCCGCCAGCCTCACTGGCGAGCATATCCCGCTGGGCGAGGACTGGGTTTATACCGTGCGCGAACCCCTGGGGCTGTGCGTCGGGATCGGCGCCTGGAATTATCCCACGCAGATCGCCTGCTGGAAGGCGGCGCCGGCGCTGGCCTGTGGCAATGCCATGGTGTTCAAACCTTCCGAGACGACGACGCTTTGCGCCCTGAAGGTTGCCGAGATCCTGCACGAGGCAGGCCTACCTGCAGGGGTGTTCAACGTGGTTCAGGGCATGGGCGAAGTTGGCGGAGCCTTGGTTGCCGACCCGCGCGTCGACAAGGTGTCGCTGACCGGATCGGTACCGACTGGCAAAAAGGTCTACGCTGCCGCCGCGGCCGACATGAAGCACGTCACCATGGAGCTGGGCGGCAAGTCGCCTCTGGTCATTTTTGACGATGCCGATATCGAAAACGCGGTTGGCGGTGCGATTAACGGCAACTTCTATTCCTCCGGGCAGGTCTGCTCGAACGGCACCCGGGTCTTTGTGCAAAAGGGCATCAAGGAGAAGTTCCTCGCGCGGTTGGCCGAGCGGACCAAAGGCGCGGTTCTGGGAGATCCGCAGGACGAGGCGGTCAACTTTGGCCCCATGGTGTCAGAACGGCAGATGGAGATCGTTCTGGGTTATATCGAAAAGGGTAAGGCCGAGGGCGCGCGCCTGATCTGCGGCGGCGAACGTGTGGACCGGCCCGGCTATTTCATCGCGCCGACCGTCTTTGCTGACGTGACGGACGATATGGTGATCGCGCGCGAAGAGATCTTTGGTCCGGTGATGTCGGTTCTGGATTTCGAAACCGAGGAAGAGGTGATCGAACGCGCCAATGCCACGGAATTCGGCCTCTCCGCAGGTGTCTTTACTCGTGATTTCACTCGGGCTCACCGGGTGATCGGGGCGCTGGAGGCAGGCAGCTGCTTTATCAACTCCTACAACGACGCGCCGGTCGAAGCGCCCTTTGGCGGGGTCAAGGCCAGCGGTGTGGGGCGCGAGAACTCCAAGGAAGCCATCAAACACTTCAGCCAGGTCAAATCCGTCTATGTGCGCATGGGCGATGTCGAGGCGGCCTTCTGATTGCCCTTCCGGTCAACGCCCACCCACCCGCCCCGTCGCCCGGAAGGGCAATCGGGGCAGGGGGCAGGCCAGGTTTGGACGGGTCGTTGACCGGTGACGGAGAAATGCGATGAACGCTGATTATGTGATTGTGGGCGCCGGATCTGCTGGTTGTGCGCTGGCCTACCGGCTGAGCGAGGCCGGGCACCGGGTGTTGGTGATCGAGCACGGGGGCACCGATATGGGGCCCTTTATCCAGATGCCTGCGGCGCTGTCCTATCCGATGAACATGTCGCTTTATGACTGGGGCTATAAATCCGAGCCGGAACAGCATCTGGGCGGGCGCGAATTGGTCTGCCCGCGTGGCAAGGTGATCGGAGGCTCTTCCTCGATCAACGGGATGGTCTATGTGCGCGGCCATGCCGGCGATTACAACCACTGGGCCGAAAGCGGCGCCCGGGGTTGGTCCTATGCGGATGTGCTGCCCTATTTCAAACGGATGGAAACCTGGCACGATGGTGGCCATGGCGGCGATCCCGACTGGCGCGGCACCGATGGTCCGCTGCACATCAGCCGCGGCCCGCGCGACAATCCGCTGCACGATGCCTTTGTCGAGGCCGGGCGGCAGGCCGGTTATCCGGTAACCGGGGACTATAACGGTCAGCAGCAGGAAGGCTTTGGCCCGATGGAGATGACCGTCTGGAAGGGACGGCGGTGGTCGGCGGCCAATGCCTATCTTAGGCCGGCGCTGAAGCGGGACACCTGCGATGTCATCCGCGCCCTGGCGCGCCGTATCGTGATCGAAGAGGGTCGCGCCACCGGGGTCGAGGTGGAGCGCGGCGGCAAGGTCGAGGTGATCCGGGCAGACCGCGAAGTGATCGTCTCGGCGTCCTCGCTGAACTCGCCGAAACTGCTGATGCTGTCCGGCATAGGACCGGCGGCCCATCTGGCCGAACACGGGATTGACGTAGTGGCGGATCGTCCAGGCGTGGGGCAGAACCTTCAGGACCATCTTGAGGTCTACATGCAGATGGCCTGCAGCCAGCCGATTACCCTTTACAAATACTGGAACCTTCTGGGCAAAGGTTTAGTCGGGGCGCAGTGGCTGTTCACCAAGACAGGTCTTGGCGCCTCCAACCAATTCGAAAGCGCGGCCTTCATCCGCTCGGACAAGGGGGTGGAGTATCCGGATATCCAGTACCACTTCCTGCCGATGGCGGTGCGCTATGACGGTCAGGCTGCCGCCGAAGGGCACGGGTTCCAGGCCCATGTCGGCCCCATGCGATCACCCTCGCGCGGGAATGTCAGCCTGCGTTCCTCTGATCCCAAGGCGGCGCCGAAGATCCTGTTCAACTACATGAGCACCGAGCAGGATTGGGAGGATTTCCGCAAATGCATCCGCCTGACGCGGGAGATCTTTTCGCAGGATGCCTTCAAACCTTTCGTCAAGCATGAGATCCAGCCCGGCAATGAACTGCAGAGCGACGATGAGATCGACAGTTTCATCCGCGAGCATGCCGAAAGCGCCTATCACCCCTGTGGCACTTGCAAGATGGGAGCAGAGGATGACCCGATGGCGGTTGTGGATCCCGAATGCCGCGTAATCGGCGTCGATGGCCTGCGGGTGGCGGACAGCTCGATCTTCCCGCGCATTACCAATGGCAACCTCAACGGCCCGTCGATCATGACGGGCGAAAAGGCCGCAGATCACATTTTGGGGCGCCGCCTGCCGTCTTCAAATGCCGAACCCTGGTTCCATCCGGGTTGGCAAGCCGCCCAGAGGTAAGTCCCTCAATTACTGTTTGATAAGGCCGCCCCCTGCACCACGCAGCGGGGCGGTTTTCTGTTGGATCTGATGCGCCCCTGTTTCAAGCGCAGCAGAAATGTTGCTTGCGGGCCTTTGATTTGATCCCGGTCAAAGTGAGGTTTCAAACCAGCATCTAATGTCCTGTCAAACAATACAGATAAAGGAGCGAACAGATGTCCAACACGCCTCATGAACTGGCCCAGGAATTCCCCGACAAGGCGGAGCTGATCAGCCAGTTGAAACAATCCGATGCTCATTTCGCCAAGCTTGCGGATGAGTATCACGAGGTGAACCGCGCCGTGCACCGTGCCGAAACCAATGTGGAGCCGGTCGAGGAGCTGGCCGAGGTTGAGATGCGCAAGAAACGTGCCGCACTCAAGGACGAAATCTGGAGCCTTCTGTCCGAAAAGGCCTGAAGCACAGAGCGTTGGTAAAAAGTTCCGGGGTCCGCAATGCGGGCCCCATTTTGTGTCAGCTGACCTCGTAGGGCAGTACGCCACGCGCATCGGCATTGATGCTAAGACGGCGCTCCAGCGGCGGAACAGACCGCTGATGGCAGTCCTTGCGTTCGCAGATGCGGCAGGAAATGCCGATCGGCTCATAGGCCGAGGCGTTGTTCACATCCAGCGTATCCGCATAGATCAGCGCATCGGCATGGCGCACCTCACAGCCCAGGGAGATGGCATAACGCCGTACCGGAGAGCCGAAGGAGCCCCCCGGTTTGGATACGTCATGGGCCAGCGACAGGTAGCGCACCCCATCCGGGGTTTCGGCCAGCTGGCGCAGGAACCGGCCCGGCGTTTCAAAAGCCCGGTGCACGTTCCACAGCGGGCAGGCACCGCCAAAGCGGGCAAATTGCAGCCTTGTCGCAGAATGGCGTTTGGTGATGGTGCCGGCCTGATCCACCCGCACAAAGAAGAAGGGAATCCCTTTGGCGCCCGGCCGTTGCAGGGTCGATAGCCGGTGCGCGACTTGTTCGATCGAGGCGCCAAAATGGGTGGCCAGTCGCTCCAGATCGTGGCGGGTCTCCTGCGCAGCGGCGAGGAACCGGCCATAGGGCATCAGGGCGGCGCCCGCGAAATAATTGGCGAGGCCGATCTTGGCGATGGCGCGGGCTTCGCTGGTCTGGAAGCGGGCAAAATCCAGCGTCGCCTCCAGCAGGCTGTCCTGGCTGAGCAGCGCCACCTGCAGCAGCAGCTGAAATACCTGAGTAGAGGGGGCGCTGCGGTTTGAGAGCCTCAATGTGCGGCTCTCGGCGTCGTAGCTGCGCAGCCCGGTCATATCCGTCATCTGAACCGTGATCCCGGCGTTTTCCAGCGCAGACAGCGCCGCAGCGCGCACGTCTGCCGCGCCGGCAAAGCGTTCTGCGGCCCGGTCCACCGCGTCGATGTAGTTGTCGCAATAATGGAAGAAATCGCGCACTTCCTCCCAAGGGCTGGCCTGGATGCGGGCATCCTCGCGCCCCAGTGCCTCATCAAGAGAGGCAAGCCGTTCGTGGGTCTGCCGGTAGGCCCGGTGCAGCGTCAGGAAGGCGCGCGCCAGCGCCGGTGCGTTCGATGCGGTCAGGCGCAGATCGGCCAAAGGCGGCGGGTCATCGGCAAAGACCGGGTCCGCCATCGCCTCACGCATGTCGCTGACCAGGCGCTCGCTGTCACCGGTGCTCAGCTCGGTGACATCCATGCCGAACTCCTGCGCCAGAGCCAGCACCACGGTGGTCGACACCGGACGGTTGTTGTTCTCCATCTGGTTGAGATAGGGCAGGGAGACACCCAGCTTGGCGGCAAAATCCTTTTGCGTCAGCTCAAGCCGTGTCCGCATCTCGCGCAGCTTGGCACCGGCATAAAGCTTTTGGGTGGCCATTGGGTCTACCTTTGCAAATGAACTCCACTTGCAGTGTATAATTGCAAACTCAAGGGGGCAAGGCGCTAGAGCTGCAGCGATTTTTCGCGCTGGATCACGAGGACAATAGCCAGAAGCCCGAGCACTGCGGTGACGAACATGATGGCCAGCAGCGGCACGGCGGTCGCGCCGGGCACCAGAACCCAGCCTGCCATCGCACTAAGGCCCGCACCGCCGCCGATCATGATAGCCCCGCTAAGGCCCGAGGCAGACCCGGCCAGATGCGGGCGCACGGAAATCGCGCCGGCGGTGGCATTCGGGATGGCCATGCCATTGCCGAGGCCAACGCAGGTCATGAAGCCGAAGAAGGTATAAAGACTGTCCAGCCCGGCCAGCGCGATCCCCAGAGAGATAGCAACGCCGACCCCGTTGATGATACAGCCCCAGAGCACCATACGGTTGACGCCGAAGGCCATGGAAAATCGCCCGGAAACAAAGTTCCCCAGGAAGTACCCGACTGCGGGCGCGGCAAAACAGATGCCGAGCGTCGCCGGGTCAAGGCCATAGACCTGTGTGCCGACAAAGGGCGCGCCGCCGAGGTAGGCAAAGAAGGCGCCGGAGGCCAGTCCAGAGGCCAGCGAATACCCCCAGAAGCGCGGCGAGCGGAACAGTTCGGGGTATTCCTTGAACTGCGCAAGCAGGGTCTTGCCGCTTTTCTGCGCGGTTTCCCCAAAATCGAAATAGGTCAGCGCGTAGGTGCCCAGTGCCAGCACCACCAGCAGCCAGAAGTTGGCCTGCCAGCCAAAGATCTGGTCCAGAATCCCGCCGATCGCGGGGCTGATCATCGGGACCACAGCCATGCCCATAGTGACATAGCCGATCATGCTGGCAGCCTTGTCGGTGTCGTAGATGTCGCGCACCGCGGCACGGCTCAGCACCATGGTGGCGGCAATCGCAGCCTGTGCCATTCGGAAGAACAGAAAAATTTCCGCATTCGGGGCAAAGATGCAGCCGAGTGTGGCCAGCAGGAACAGGACAATACTGGCAAGAATCACAGGTCTGCGGCCCATCTTGTCCGAAATCGGGCCAACCAGAATCTGCACCACCGCGTTCACCGCCAGATAAAGCGCGACGGAGAGCTGCATCAGCCGGTAGTCGACCTCAAAATATACTGCCATGCCCGGCAGGGAAGGCAGAAAGACATTCATCGCGAGGGCAGAGATGCCGGCCAGAAGGATGAGCGTACCGATATGGGGCGCCGTTCGGGGCGCCCGGGGAGAGGTGTTCATGCGCGGAGTAGTTGTCATGCTAAGGGGTTAGTGCAGCAGCGACAAATTGTCTATTGGTGATATTACACACCCCCTGTGCGCGGGCGGGGCCATCAATCTGCCCCGTGCCGAATGGCGATGCCGTCAGATCAGAATGTCGTCGCTAATATCGGCCAGCGTAATGCCCTTGACCAACAGGGTGTCGGCGCCAAAGTCGAACAAAACGCCTTTGTCCGTGTCACTTGCCGCGGCAAGGAGGGTGGCCTGATCGCCGTGGCCCGTGATTTCCAGACTGTCGGCATCATCGGCGAAACCAACGATGGTATCGTTGCCGAAGCTGTTGTTGAACACGAACTTGTCATCTCCGCGACCGCCGAACAGCCTGTCATTGCCGGACTGACCGTTCAGGATGTCGTTGCCGCCGTTGCCTTTCAGCGTATCGTTGCCATTGCCGCCGAAAAGCCGGTCCCGGTGTCCGCCTCCGCTCAGGAAATCCTTGCTGTTGCCGCCGCGAAGAACGTCCCGTCCGGCGTTGCCTTCCAGATCATCACGCCCACCCTGGCCAAACAGGCGATCCCGGCTGGCGCCGCCTTCGAGCTGGTCGCTGCCTCTTTGGCCAAAGATCGTGTCCTTGCCGCCGCCGCCCAGAAGGGTGTTGTTGCCGCCATTGCCGGTCATGCGGTCATCGCCAAGCCCGCCGGTGGCGTTCTCGATCTCGCTGCCAAAGGTGATCACCACGTCGCTTTCGGCATCAAAGCTGG
Source organism: Phaeobacter sp. SYSU ZJ3003 (assembly GCF_041300735.1). Taxonomy (NCBI): domain Bacteria; kingdom Pseudomonadati; phylum Pseudomonadota; class Alphaproteobacteria; order Rhodobacterales; family Roseobacteraceae; genus Phaeobacter; species Phaeobacter sp. SYSU ZJ3003. Next base: position 67,150 of record NZ_PXNU01000034.1, read on the forward strand.
AGAAGCTGCCCGCGCGCAAGTCAAAGACAACGCCATCCGCCCGGCCATTCGCATCAAGGGTGTCCTCTCCGCCGCTGTCCCAGATCGCATCAACGGTATTGGTGCGCGATCCGGTGTAGCGGGTGTCGCCGGTGTTGTAGTCGGCTGAGCCCCAGATGTCCTGCAGCGCCAGGACGTCGAACAGCATCATCGCATCGCTGTCCTGGCCGTTGATCGGGTTGGTAGTGTAGGACATGATGGAATAAAGGTTGCTGTCGTATTCCTCCGGCAGGTTGGCGTCCGGGTCGAGTGTGTCGCAGGCCCATCGCGTGGCCCAGTTCGTGCAGCAGCAGATTCATTGCATCGGCGGAGGACAGATCGCGGCTCTCGTCAAAGACTACGAAGCCGTCCCATTCGGTAATGGTGGTGTCATAATAGCTGACACCGTAACCGCCATAGCCCGAGGTGTTGCCGGACAGGGTGACTGCGCCGACGTTGATATCCGGATCGTCCTCACCGCTGACCTCGGTAAATTCGACGTTCAGAAAACTCTCGATATGCGCCAGCGCGGCCTCGAAATTGGCCTTCTCGGCGGTCGTGAAATCCCGCCAGCCGCTGTAGGTGGTGTCTGTGGGGAGGTCACCCGGCTGCTGCGTACCGGCATATTGATAGGTGATCTCGAGCCGCGGAGCGCCAGTCGAGTTCAATGGATCGCTGTCGTAAAAGCGGGCGAATTGCAGGGCCTTGATGATTTCCGCTTGGCTCAGCATCTGATCATTCTCCTCACTGGTTACCGGGATCGACGGTTACTGATCAGAAGCTTACTGCCGGGTCGGGGTTGAGGAAAGAGGCGCTAGCGCGCGGTGCGCCAAGACCGGCGGTTTGCAGCCGGAAAATGCCGAGGATTTTGCGAAATATGCAAATTTGCTTATGGCGTATGCAAACGATTTGCAAATTTGCGACAAAGAGCTTTGGCCCAGACGGCCCCCGGGCTATGGTCCCCCGGAAATCTAAAGGGGACCTGTGCCATGAAAGATATCCTTTCCGAGCTGGAAGAGCGCCGCGGTACCGCGCGGCTGGGCGGTGGGCAAAAGCGGATCGATGCGCAGCATGGACGCGGCAAGCTGACAGCGCGCGAACGGATTGATCTGTTGCTGGACGAAGGCAGCTTTGAAGAGTTCGACATGTTCGTCGCGCATCGCTGCACCGATTTTGGTATGGAAAAACAAAAACCCGCAGGCGACGGCGTCGTCACCGGCTGGGGCACCATCAACGGTCGCATGGTTTATGTGTTCAGCCAGGACTTTACCGTCTTCGGCGGCTCGCTCAGCGAAACCCATGCCCAGAAGATCTGCAAGATCATGGACATGGCCGTGCAGAACGGCGCGCCGGTGATCGGCATCAATGATTCCGGTGGTGCCCGTATTCAGGAGGGCGTTGCCTCGCTCGCCGGTTATGCTGAAGTGTTCCAGCGCAATATCATGGCCTCGGGCGTGGTGCCGCAGATCTCGGTTATCATGGGCCCCTGCGCGGGCGGCGCGGTCTATTCGCCTGCCATGACCGACTTCATCTTCATGGTCAAAGACAGCTCCTACATGTTCGTGACCGGCCCCGACGTGGTGAAAACCGTTACCAATGAGGTCGTCACCGCCGAGGAGCTGGGCGGTGCCTCGACCCACACCAAGAAATCCTCGGTTGCCGATGGCGCCTTTGAAAACGATGTCGAAGCACTGGCCGAAGTGCGCCGCCTGGTCGATTTCCTGCCGCTCAACAACCGCGAAAAGCCGCCGGTGCGCCCCTTCTTTGATGAGCCGGGCCGGATCGAGGAGAGTCTCGATACCCTGATCCCGGAAAACCCGAACACGCCTTACGACATGAAGGAGCTCATCACCAAGGTCGCGGACGAAGGTGATTTCTACGAGATCCAGGAAGATTTCGCCAAGAACATCATCACAGGGTTTATTCGCCTCGAAGGGCAGACCGTGGGTGTTGTCGCCAACCAGCCAATGGTTCTGGCCGGTTGCCTCGACATCGACTCCAGCCGCAAGGCAGCGCGTTTTGTGCGCTTCTGCGATTGTTTCGAAATCCCGATCCTGACGCTGGTCGACGTGCCGGGCTTCCTGCCGGGCACCACGCAGGAATATGGCGGTGTCATCAAACACGGTGCCAAGCTGCTGTTTGCCTATGGCGAAGCCACGGTTCCAAAAGTGACCGTCATCACTCGCAAGGCCTATGGCGGTGCCTATGACGTGATGGCCTCCAAACACCTGCGCGGCGACTTCAACTATGCCTGGCCGACAGCTGAAATTGCGGTGATGGGCGCCAAGGGCGCGACCGAAATCATTCACCGCGCCGATCTGGGCGATGCCGACAAGATCGCGGCCCACACCAAGGATTACGAAGACCGCTTCGCCAACCCCTTTGTCGCGGCCGAGCGCGGCTTCATCGACGAGGTGATCATGCCGCAATCCACCCGCAAGCGGGTCAGCCGGGCCTTCGCGAGCCTTCGTAACAAGAAGCTCGAGAATCCGTGGAAGAAACACGACAACATCCCGTTGTGATCTGCTGATGGCGCGTTCGTGGCATATCCTGCGCGAGGAGGGGGCTCTGACACTCTGTCGGCAGCGCCCGCCTCGGTTCGATGTGGCGGTGGCCGCGGATCTGCCCAAGGCGGATCCGTTGCGGCTGGCGCATCAGATCCGGCAGGATATGTGGCGGGCGTTGCAGGACGTGCGGGGGTTCTCTCCGGTGGTTCGGGTGGCGCAGACCGCCGAGGGCGTCAGGGTGACGGCTGGCGGTCGCGTCCTGGGGTTGGTGTCTCCGGTGCTGGCCGAGCGGATTGAAGCTGTGCTGGAAAAACCGGCAAACCGCGGGCGCTGGCTGCGCCATGCGGCGCGCGGGCAGGGGGCGGATCTGTGACTTTCCTGATGTGCGCCCTTTTCGGTGGCCCTTCCCGAGCCGTGGGAGAGGCAATAACCCACAACTCTGCATATGCGTGTGCGAGATTTGTGCGGCGCCAAAGAATGCCGCTTGGGCAAATCATTTTGCACAAATTTGTAACAACGTTTGACACAGAGGGCGAATCGGCTCCATGATCCGCCTCATCGGCATAAGGACAGCGCGCGCCGCGTGCGCAGCGCCTGCAGCCCCGGCAGGAGGAGCCCATCGTTTTTGGGGTCGGGGCTGCGGATATTTTGTGGCCGTCGTTTCTGGTTTCCTGAATATGATCGCAGCGTCTGCCGCTTCGGCAGGTGAGGCCGGAGTGGCGCCCATTTCCGTACCTTCTGGTCAGCCGGTCACCCTGTCTGAAGTGCTGCTGGATCGTGATCCTGGTGCACTGTGGCTGCGCTTGCGTTTCGTGGCGCCGCAGATTTCCCGCAATGGCGGCACAGCCACCCATGATCAGGCGATGGCCGATATGGATCACCTGTGCCAGGAACTGGCGCTCTCCTATATGCAGGAACACGCGCTGCAGCCGGAACGTATCGTCATCTCATTTGCCGATCGCGCTGTGCCCTTTGGTGTGCAGGATCCCGCCGCCACCCAGTATTTCGAAGCCTATCGTCCGAGTGGCGACACCTGCATCTGGGAGGGTTTCTGATGTATCTACAAGATCTTGCGACCCTCGACTGTAGTGCACCTTTGCCTGCGGCTTTGCGATCACAAAGCTACCGCTCCGCGTGTTTTCGATGTGAAAAGACCTGTCATTCGGCTATGATGCAGCTGGGCGGCGCAAATGCCGTCCGCATATTGAGGTCGAACCCTGCAGAGGTACTTCCCTCGGCGGGTTTCAGGACAATAATCAGGAGACAGAAATGTCCAAGAGCATCAAGCTTTTCACGCTGGCTGGTTTGCTGGCGACCGTCGCTGCATGCGGCTCAAAAGAAGAAGAATTTGTCGTGGTGGAGCCCGAGCCCATCTCGGTCGAACCGACCTACACCGGCAAATACAAGTAACATCGTCAGGGGTCCGGCCCTGTGGCCGGCCCCAGTCGCCGCGCGGGGTGCCGGACTGGAGGCATCACCATGCTGAAACACCGCGGGTTTCCCGGCCGTCTTCCGGGTACCGATTTCCAGTTCACCATTCGTCGTCCAAACCCCAAAGGGGTCACGCCGATCACTCAGCGTGAGCGGTTCCGCGACCGGCGTCCGCCGGACCGCAGGGCCGACGCGGCCTTTATGCGGGCGCTGTGGGAGAATTTTGGCGACCAGCCTTTCGAACGGGGCAACCTTGATGCCGGGCGGCTGAGCTGGCTGTTCGGGCGCGAAGTCGTGGCCGCCGAAGATCCCTTTGATCCCGAAGATTACGAGGCGCTGCTTGTCATCGATGTGGATGTCGCGCGTTTGTCCTTCCCTGAAGCCTTTGACGGGACCGCAGATTGATGGCTCTGGCGGGCTACCATATCACGGCGCTGCGCGAATGCGCGGCAGGCCCGGTGCCTGGTGGTCCGTCCGTCCGCCTGTTTGGCGGCCAATGCCGGGATTCTGTGCGCTGCGTCGGCGTGAATTCGCACATGGGGCGCGCCTTTCAGCGGGAAGCTGCGCAGTCAGTGGCGTTGCAGAACACCGGGCTTTCCACCCCTGCCAATAGCTGCATTCTGGATGTGACAGTACGGAATGCTCGCGCTGTCACGCATCTGTTCCAGTCCCTTGACTTGGATGGGCAGGACCGCGCCCCCATCCGCGGCCTGCCTCTTTTTCTGCGCCGCAATATTTGCCCGTTCCTTGAGTGCATCCAGTGCGCGGAACCCCGCCACAGGCTGCGGGAAAGCGGGCGGTCCATCGCTCATTCCGGCATCCAGAGGCCCCGCGCGTTGCGGCTCGTTGGGCGTCCTGCAATCTTTTCTGGCCAGATAAATTCGGTCAGAAAAGGAAAACGGCAATGCAGGCAACACGGATACTCTCGCTCCTGGCCCTGTGCGGCGGATTGGCGGCCTGTGGGCAGTCAACCGGCGAGCAGGTCGTCTATGGCGCCAGCGCAGGCGCGCTCGGCTCGCTGTTGCTCGACGGCAACCCGGTCACCGGCGCCGCTGTCGGCACAGCTGCAAATCTCATCTACTGCAAGGAAAACCCTGGCAAATGCTGATCGCATTGCCGCGGCCCTTGCCCTGACATTCCGGCCCCTCGAGGCCGGTTCAACCACCGCGCAGATGCCGCGTCCGGGTACGTCCCGGGGGCGGCGTTCTGCATTCCGGCTCAAAAGAGAACAAGGGACTGCCAATGTTTGATAAGATCCTGATCGCCAACCGGGGCGAGATCGCCTGCCGCGTCATCAAGACGGCGCGCAAAATGGGCATCAAGACCGTTGCCATCTATTCTGATGCGGACAAGCAGGCGCTGCATGTTCAGATGGCGGATGAGGCCGTGCACATCGGCCCGCCGCCCGCGAACCAGTCCTATATCGTGATCGACAAGGTCATGGAGGCCATCCGCCAGAGCGGCGCCCAGGCGGTGCATCCCGGCTATGGCTTCCTGTCGGAGAACTCCAAATTCGCCGAGGCGCTGGCCGCCGAGGGCGTCGCCTTTGTCGGCCCCCCCGTAGGGGCCATCGAAAGCATGGGTGACAAGATCACCTCCAAGAAGATTGCTCAGGAGGCAAACGTCAGCACGGTTCCCGGCTACATGGGCCTCATAGAGGACGCCGATGAGGCGGTGAAGATCTCGAACGAGATCGGCTACCCGGTGATGATCAAGGCCTCTGCCGGTGGCGGCGGCAAAGGCATGCGGATTGCATGGAATGACGAGGAGGCCCGCGAAGGCTTCCAGTCCTCCAAGAACGAGGCGGCGAACTCTTTTGGCGATGACCGGATCTTTATCGAGAAATTCGTCACACAGCCACGCCACATCGAAATTCAGGTGCTCTGCGACACCCACGGCAACGGCATCTATCTGGGGGAGCGCGAATGCTCGATCCAGCGCCGGAACCAGAAAGTCGTCGAAGAAGCGCCGTCGCCTTTCCTTGATGAAGCCACCCGCAAGGCGATGGGTGAGCAGGCAGTCGCCCTGGCCAAGGCGGTGGGCTATGCCTCTGCCGGTACGGTGGAATTCATCGTTGATGGCGACAAGAACTTCTATTTCCTGGAAATGAACACCCGCCTGCAGGTGGAACACCCCGTGACCGAGCTGATCACTGGCGTTGACCTGGTGGAGCAGATGATCCGTGTCGCCGGTGGTGAGCCGCTCAGCATTACTCAGGATGATGTGAAACTGACCGGTTGGGCGATTGAAAACCGCCTTTACGCCGAAGATCCCTATCGCAACTTCCTGCCCTCCATCGGTCGTCTGACCCGTTATCGTCCCCCGGCAGAGCAAGCCTCTGGCCCGCTGCTGGAAAACGGCAAATGGCAGGGTGATGCCCCCGAAGGTCCCGTCGCAGTGCGGAATGACACCGGCGTCTACGAGGGCGGCGAGATCTCGATGTATTACGATCCGATGATCGCCAAGCTTTGCACCTGGGCTCCTACCCGTGAGGCAGCGATTGCCGCCATGCGTGATGCGCTGGACGGGTTCGAGGTTGAGGGCATCGGTCACAACCTGCCGTTCTTGTCGGCTGTGATGGATCATCCGAAATTCGTTAGCGGTGATATGACCACCGCCTTTATCGCCGAAGAGTACCCGGACGGGTTTGAAGGCGTCGAACTGCCCGAGGCAGAGCTGCGCCGCATCGCAGCTGCCACCGCAGCCATGCACCGCGTCGCCGAAATCCGCCGCACTCGTGTGTCGGGCCGTATGGACAACCACGAACGCAAGGTGGGAACCGATTGGGTTGTGACGCTTCAGGGCCAGTCCTTCGATGTGACAATCGAGGCAGATCCCTCCGGCTCTACCGTGCGCTTTGCCGACGGGGAGACGGTCCGGGTGGCTTCGGACTGGACGCCGGGCGATCAGCTGGCGCGGGTTTCGACGGATGACAGCGGGCTGGTTCTGAAGGTTGGCAAGATCTCTGGCGGCTTCCGCATCCGCAGCCGCGGCGCCGATCTGAAGGTGCACGTGCGCACGCCGCGTCAGGCGGAACTCGCGCGCCTGATGCCCGAGAAGCTGCCGCCGGACACCTCCAAGATGCTGCTCTGCCCGATGCCTGGCCTGATCGTCAAAGTCGATGTCGAGGTTGGTCAGGAAGTGCAGGAAGGCCAGCCGCTTTGCACCGTTGAAGCGATGAAAATGGAAAACATCCTGCGCGCCGAACGCAAGGGGATTGTGTCCAAGGTCAACGCAAGCGCCGGTGACAGCCTCGCTGTGGACGATGTCATCATGGAGTTCGAATAAGGTGCACCAGAGGGCAGCCATACTTGCCGGAGGGTTTGCGGGGCGATCTGCCCCGCGAGTCCGCCTGCGAGGCCGGACAAGGCATCGCCCTGAGGCCGGAGCTGCCCTTTTTTGTGCGGGGTATGACAACCCATGCACGAATTCTTCAGAATTGGCTGGCAGATTAATCCGAACGGGGCGATGGGCCCGCGACCGCTCCTGCATGGTGGGGGCGGTTTCGTGCCGCGTCCAGCCCGCACGCGAGAGGTATCAAGGGTTTCCGGAGGCGCCACATGATCCGCATTGCTGTCAGTCTGCTGTCGGGCCTTTTGGTGCTGGCGGCCTGTGCGCTGGACAAGGAAGAGGAAGTGCGCGCTCAGATCGCGCCCTGGGTCAAGCTGGGCGAGACCTATTTCTTCGAATCCTCAAGCAGTTGCACTGCGGCGGTCTTCTACATCGAAAGCCCGCGCATCAGCTCGTTGGTGTCCCGGGCACGGTCGATGGCGACGGGCATGAATATGCTCTCGGCAGGCAAACCGGTCTATTTCGATGTTCGGGGCAAAACACCCAACGCGCTGACCGAGGAAATCATGTCTCGCGATCTGCCGCAGGGGATCAGCGTGCTGAACTCCGGTTTGGCTGGGGCACACTGCATGACCGAACTGGTCAAGGGCGTCTACTATCAGGCCATCATGAACCCGACTTCGCAGCTGATTTTCGTGCCGGATGGCGATGCGATGATCGTGCTCGACCGGCAGGCCGGGGCGCTGATCTACGTGCGCGGCAGCGGCTGACGCCTCAGCTGCCGCGGCGTTCTTCGACCTCGCGCAGGCGCGATGGGAATTTGTCGATGGTCCGGGTCAGCTCCCGCACTGTCCAGGGATGCGGTTTTCGCAGTTTCACACCGCCGTCTTTGCCCACCAACACCAGCATAAAGCCGCGCGGGCGCAGTTTCTTGCGCAGGTCGGACCGCGCGCTTGGATCGGTGTCGGTCAGAACAACCACGTCCCGGTCCAGCAAATCCGCCGCACGTTTTGCCAGCCGTTCCATCTGGTCATGGAATCGCGGATCCTCAGGGCTGTCGGCAAAGACCACAACGGGCCGTTTGTGCCACAGGAAATCGCTCAGATCGCCTTTGTACTCTGGTTCGATCCACCCTGTGGTATCGGCGGTGGTTGCTTCCTCGGCGCTGGCACCGGCTGCAATGGTGGCGCAGGGAAGAAAAGCTGTCAGAACAAGGGCTAGGATTGGTTTCATGATCTCTCCTGTTGCTGTCAATATATGCCGCGCCGGTGCGAATGCGATGGCCGAATGTGTCCGAGCCGAAAAAAATTCAGAGGACATTAACCGCTTTGAGAGGGTGAAGAGGGCATGATCCGTCCGTCTCCCTCTGATGGTCCGCAAAAACGGACCCCGTCCAAAGGACTGGAAAAGCGATGCAAGTAATTGTTCATGTCGGTGCTCATCGGTGCGCCACCACCTCGTTTCAGGATTATCTGCGGTTCAATGCCGCCACGCTGGCCGAACAGCGGCTGGAGGTCTGGGGCCCGGATCTGACCCGGGACGGGCTGTTTCACGGCATTCAACCAACCCCGTCCGTGGGCAGCGCTGCGGCGGCCTCCAAACGGGCGCGTGGGCGGCTTCGGATGCGTCTGGACCAGAGCCGCGATGCGGGTACCGAGCAGTTGCTGATCAGCGACGAGAACATGATCGGCAGCGTGCGGGAAAACCTGCGCCTTGCCGGGCTCTACTGCGGGATCGGAGAACGTCTGGCGCGCTTCAACGAAGCCTTTGATGGCAGGGTGTCGGTGCTGGCGGTGAACCTGCGCAGCCTCGAAGCTTACTGGACCTCAGCGCTGACCTATGCAGTTGCGCGTGGCCATCGGGTGCCTGCCGCGGGGCAGTTGAACCGGCTGCTTGAAAGCTCCCGCAGCTGGCGTGATGTGCTGACCGACATGGCCTGCAGCATGCCGGATACTGAAATCCGGGTGCTGCCCTTTGAAACCTTTGGGGGCCGCCCCGAGTTGCAGCTGGAGCTGCTGACCGGGTGCAAGGCGCCACGCGAAAACGCCCGCATGCGCCATGCGGCGTCCCCGCGACTGGAAGAACTGCGCGGCATGATCCCAACCTCGGCCGCCCGGAGCCTGCCCGAAGGAGAGGGCCGCTGGCGCCCCCTGGACGAGGTGCAAAGCGCGGTGCTGCGCGAGCGTTACGCTGATGATCTCATGTGGCTGGCCTCGGGCGCCGATGGCCTGGCCCGTATTATGTATGACCCGGAAAAACAGGTGGCGGGACAAAACCCGCTCCGTACCGACTTGACGAGAGGAAGACCCCATGACGAAGACAGACGATTGGCGGGCTCTGGCTGAAAAAGAGCTGCGTGGCCGCCCGCTTGAGGACCTGACCTGGCAGACGCTCGAAGGGATCGACGTCAAGCCGCTTTATACCGAGGAAGACACCAAGGCGCTGCCCCATATGGGCACGCTTCCAGGGTTCGGCCCGTTCACGCGAGGCGTGAAGGCGACCATGTATGCCGGCCGCCCCTGGACCATCCGGCAATACGCCGGTTTCTCGACCGCCGAGGAAAGTAACGCATTCTATCGCCGCAACCTGGCTGCCGGTCAGCAGGGCGTCTCGGTTGCCTTCGACTTGGCCACCCACCGCGGTTATGACAGCGACCACCCCCGCGTGGTGGGCGATGTCGGCAAGGCCGGCGTTGCCATCGACAGTGTCGAGGACATGAAAATCCTCTTTGACGGTATCCCGCTCGACAAGGTCTCGGTGTCGATGACCATGAACGGCGCGGTGATCCCGATCCTGGCGAACTTCATCGTCGCAGGTGAAGAGCAGGGCCACGACAAGAGCCTGCTGGCGGGTACCATTCAGAACGACATTCTGAAAGAGTTCATGGTGCGCAACACCTATATCTATCCGCCCGAACCCTCGATGCGGATCATTTCGGACATCATCGAATATACGTCGAACGAGATGCCGAAATTCAACTCCATCTCGATCTCCGGCTACCACATGCAGGAGGCCGGCGCGAACCTGGTGCAGGAACTGGCCTATACGCTGGCTGATGGGCGCGAATACGTGCGCGCCGCGATCGAGGCCGGGATGGACGTGGACAAGTTCGCAGGCCGTCTGTCGTTCTTCTTTGCCATCGGCATGAACTTCTTTATGGAGATCTCTAAACTCCGGGCCGCACGTACCCTGTGGCACCGGGTGATGACCGACTTTGGCGCCAAGAATGATCGTTCCAAGATGCTGCGCACCCACTGCCAGACCTCGGGCGTCAGCTTGCAAGAGCAGGATCCCTATAACAACGTGATCCGCACCGCCTATGAAGCGATGTCGGCTGTCCTCGGCGGCACCCAGTCGCTGCACACCAACGCGCTTGACGAAGCGATTGCCCTGCCGACGGATTTCTCGGCTCGTATCGCCCGTAACACCCAGTTGGTGCTGCAGGAAGAAACCGGCGTCACCAATGTGGTCGACCCGCTGGCCGGTTCCTACTACGTGGAAAGCCTGACGAATGAGCTGATCGACAAGGCCTGGGCCCTGATGGAAGAGGTCGAGCAAATGGGCGGCATGACCAAGGCGGTCGCCTCTGGCATGCCCAAGCTGCGCATCGAAGAAAGCGCTGCCCGTCGCCAGGCGATGATCGACCGCGGCGAAGAGGTGATCGTCGGCGTCAACAAGTACCGCAAGGAAAAAGAAGACCCGATCGACATTCTGGACGTGGATAACGTCAAGGTCCGCGAAAGCCAGATCGCGCGGCTGGAAAAGATCCGCGCCACCCGCGACGATGCGGCCTGCACGGCTGCCTTGGATGAAGTCACCCGCGTGGCCAAGGAAGGTGGCAACCTTCTGGCCGCCGCAGTCGAAGCTGCCCGCGCCCGGGCTTCGGTCGGAGAGATCAGCATGGCGATGGAAAAGGAATTCGGCCGTCACAGCGCCGAGGTGAAAACCCTGGCCGGTGTCTATGGCGCCGCTTACGAAGGCGACGAAGGTTTTGCCGCGATCCAGAAATCGATCGATGAATTCGCTGCAGATGAAGGGCGCCGTCCGCGTCTTCTGGTGGTGAAAATGGGGCAAGACGGTCACGACCGCGGCGCCAAGGTGATCGCGACCGCCTTTGCTGATATCGGTTTTGACGTCGACGTAGGCCCGCTGTTCCAGACCCCGGATGAGGCCGCACAGGATGCTATCGACAACGATGTGCATGTGGTCGGGATCTCCAGCCAGGCCGCAGGTCACAAGACGCTGGCACCGCAGCTGGTTCAGGCGCTGAAAGAGCAAGGCGCAGAGGACATCATCGTGATCTGCGGCGGTGTTATTCCGCAGCAGGACTATCAGTTCCTTTATGACAATGGCGTCAAGGCGATCTTCGGCCCCGGTACCAATATCCCCGAGGCGGCGCAGGATATCCTGAAACTGATCCGCGAGGCGCGCAGCTGATCCCTGCGGTCAGCGCGTTGGCCTGAAAAAGAGACACCCGGCGCCCCGTGGCGCCGGGTTTTCTGTTTCAGCCGCCTTCTCCTCGTCAGGATCAACGGTGCGTCCGGTTCTCCCATACGGAATAATCGCCCACGCCAAAATCCGCATCTGGCGCCTCATCCAGCATATGCAACATCTCGATGGAATGGCCGTCCGGGTCCTTGAAATAGACAGAGACAGCAGGCATCCAGCCTAGAACTACAGGCTCATCCGCCGGTGCGCCATTAAATCCAAGCGGTGTGATACCCTGGGTGGGCAGGCGCTCAAAGGACTGAAGTACTGCCTCTTTCGTGGCGCGAAAGGCAAAATGCAGCTGCATGCTCAGCGGCGCGCTGCCCGCGCCCCAAAGCCCCAGCATCCCGGTTTCTTTTGGTCCGGCCCAGAGAAACGCGACATTGCGCTCCGGCAGCCGCCGGGCCAGCGGCAACCCCAACTGGCCGCAATAAAACGCCAGCGACTGGTCCAGATCCCGCACCGGCAGGTGGGTTTCATAGATGCCAAGGATATGTTGAGCGGCCCATTGTTCCGGGGGTAGTTGGTCGTGCATGATCTTCTCCGGTTCCGGCGGGGCGCGGCCCCGCGGGTCTGTGCTTTATGTCATGATGCGCGTTTCTGCGCGGCGCGAGGCCGGGCAGGGCGCCAGATGATTCCAAGCCTAATTTCTGAAGTTGACTTTAGATCAAGCTGAAATCGGCCCCCCCAGTCAGACCCGCGATGTTGCTATGCGCCCTTCGGCTCAGGTGGCGGGTTTCCTTCCGCTGTGAATTTGCTAGGGTCCGCGCGAAAGACAACGACACAAATCAGTCGCAACAGGGGCTTAGCCATGGAACTGGATCACATTGCCGTCGCCGGTGAAACGCTTGCGGAGGCCACGGCCCATGTCGAAGCCGCGCTTGGCGTGCTGCTTCAGACAGGCGGGCAGCACCCGGTATTCGGCACGCACAACCGGCTTTTGGGGCTGGCGGACGGGCTTTATCTGGAGGCCATCGCCATTGATCCCGAGGCAACGCCGGAACGCAGTCCGCGCTGGTTCGATCTCGATAGTTTCTCCGGGATGCCGCGCCTGACCAACTGGATCTGCCGCGCAACCGGCCTGCCGGAGTTGCTGGAGCGGATGCCGGATGGGGCCGGGATCCCGGTGCCGCTGACCCGAGGCGATCTGGTCTGGGATATGGCAGTGCCCGCCGATGGCAAGCTGCCTTTTGACAATCTGTTTCCAGCGCTCATCGAATGGCACAGCGCCCATCCCGCGCCTCGGCTGGAGCAGCAGGGCTGCGCGTTGCGGCGCCTTGTGATCGCGCATCCCGATGCGGCCGATCTTGAAGCGCTTTTGCCGCTCAACGACGGTCGGTTGGTGTTTGAAACCGGACCTGCTGCCATGGAGGCAGAATTCGACACGCCGCACGGTATTCGTCTGCTGCGTTAAAAAATCACCTGTTTCCGGTGCCTGTGGTCCTGACAGGTCGCGCAAACCGCATTAGGCTTTTCTTATGTCTCTTTGGAGCCGCATATCCGATGCGCTGGGCGCGCTGGCCAAGGGTGAAAGCCTGGCGGATGTTTTTGACCGCCTGCGGGCGCCACCTGAACGCACCGTGGGTTTTGCCATCGCGGTGATCGCGCTGGGGGCCAAGATGGCCAAGGCGGACGGGCAGGTCACCCGGGACGAGGTGACCGCCTTTCGCGAGGTGTTCCAGATCGCCCGCGATGACGAGGCAGGCGCGGCCCGGGTCTTCAACATGGCGCGCACCGATGTGGCGGGCTATCAGGACTATGCGGCGCGTATCCAGCGCATGTTTGCCAATGATCCGGCGACCCTTTGCGATCTGATGGAAGGACTGTTTCACATCGCGCTGGCAGATGGGTTCTATCATCCCGGCGAGAATGAGTTTCTGGAAGAGGTCAGCCGCATCTTCGGTCAGACACCGCAACAGTTCACTGCCCTGCGCGCGCGGTTTGTGACCGATGCGCCAAAGGATCCCTATACAGTTCTGGGGGTGTCGGCGGATATGCCGATTGATGAAATCCGCAAGCATTGGCGCAAACTGGTGCGGGAAACCCATCCCGATGCAATGCTGGCTCGGGGCGTCCCCGAAGAGGCGGTGCGTCTGGCGGAAAAGCGGATGATCGACATCAACCGCGCCTGGGACGAGATCAACGGATGCGGGGCACATGCGGCTGGTCACCTATAATATCGAGTGGTTTTCACACCTCTTCGACAAGAATGACCAGCTTATTCTGGACAATAAACCCTCGGGGCGGCACGGGGTGGATCGCTACACCCAAGGGGTATCGCTGGCGCATGTTTTCCAGACGCTTGATGCCGACGCGGTGATGGTGATCGAGGCGCCCAATACCGGGCGGCGGCAGCGGACCGTGCGCGCTCTTGGCGCTTTTGCCGCCGAGGCGGGGCTGCGCGCCAATGAGGTGATCAGCGGCTTTGCCACCGATACCCACCAGGAAATCGCCCTGATGTACGACCCAGCGGTGCTGAGCGCCGAACACGATGCCCGGAGCAGCAAGGAAGCGCCGCGTTTCGATACCCGTTTCGAGCTGGACCTCGACACCGATTCCATCCCGGAACATGTGCGGTTTTCAAAGCCGCCGCTGGAGCTGAACGTCACGACAGCCGGGGGGAAGACCCTGCGGATGATCGGCGCGCATCTGAAATCCAAGGCGCCCTATGGGGTGAAGGGGCATGACGCCATCATCCAGCGCGCCATTGAGAACCGGCGCACGCAGTTGGCACAGGCGATCTGGCTGCACCGGCGCATTGCCGATCATATCGCGGCAGGGGATGATCTGATCCTGATGGGCGATCTGAACGATGGTCCGGGTCTGGATGAATACGAGCGCCTTTTCGGGCAGTCCTCGGTTGAGATTATCATGGGGCAGGATCTGACCGATCCCCATGCCGAAAGCCTGAAAAAGCCCCGGCCCGGCATCGTGCCCAGCACCGCGCGGTTTTATGATGAGGAAAAGAAACGGTTCTTCCGGGCGTGCCTTGACTATGTGATGATTTCACAAAGCCTGACGGCCTATAATCCTCGCTGGCGGATCTGGCACCCGTTCGAGGACGCTGATTGCTATGCCGATGAGGTCCTGCGCGAGGCGCTGCTCATGGCCTCGGATCATTTCCCTGTCAGCCTCGATATCGATCTGACTTAAAATCATCGCATAGGAAGCTTATATTGGACCCATGAAACGGTTTTTACATGTAAGTGCCGCCTGCCTGCTGTGCCTGTCCGCCCCTGTGGCGGCGCAGGAGAGCGAGGAGAATGGCAAGGGTTTGATGGAAAAGGGCGCCGAGCTGTTCTGGGAAGGGCTGCGCAAGGAAATGGCCCCCGCGCTGGAAGATCTGGAAGGGTTGGCCGCAGAAATCGGCCCCTCCATGCGGGAATTTCTGTCCGAGATGGGACCGGCGCTGGCAGCCATTGCGGCCGAGGTCGAGGATTGGAGCAGCTACGAGCTGCCGGAAATCCTGCCCAATGGCGATATCATCATCCGCAAGAAGCCAGAGGCGCCCTCTCCTGAAGAGAAGGACGAAGTCCCGGAGAACGGCGTTACCGATCTCTAACGGACGCAAGCCGTAGGGTGACGCGCGCCTTTGTTATCCGTTGATCCAATCGGTCTACGCAGCCGACCGGGTTAGCCAACAATTTTGACGGTCAGCTCTGCCTCCAGCGTGTCGCAGAGCGATTTCAGGCGGGCCTCGGCGACCTCACCATAAAGGGCCTCCGTCGCTTTCGGCAGTTCCAGCGTCAAGTGTTTCTTGCGCGGTTGCCACTTCAGCTTACCGATGTCGCCGTTTTCGCTGACCATCAGCATGGCACCAAACCGCATGGCCTTGCCCAGGATTTCCGCCTCTTTCTGCCCTTTTTCATCCAAGAGATCATAAAGGTATTCAAAGGCGGTGCCCTGGCGTTTGTTGCGGTAGCGATGCAGAAGCGCCAACCCCAGGAATACGCGTTCGGAATGTTTCAGCCCGCCGAGGTTGGCACGGGTGGCATTGTCGAAACAGACTTCAGCCCGATAGTCGGGGTGGGCGCGCCAGCTGACATCATGCAGCAGGCTGGCAGCCTTGATCAGGCGTTTCTTGGTGTGCGGCCCATTGCTGAACAGCGGGATGACAAAATCATAGAGCGTCTTGCCGAAGCCGGGAATGCGGGCGTCCTTGGCCTCGGCAAAACGGCTGGCTTCGACCAGCGGATCGCGTTCGCGCAGGCGTTGGGGCATCTGTTCGTAGAGCAGCCCTTCGCGGATGCCATAGCTTGAGACGGCGATATCCTTGGGCTTGAAGGTCTTGACCAGTCGGGACAGCACATCGATCGCATAGGGCACCAAGGACATCCGCGCGTTGGAGATGCCGGTTTCGGCGCGCAACTCCTCGATGTCGCGTTTCTCGATATATTTCAGGGTGGCGCGCACGTCCTTGGCGCTCATCCGGTATTCGTGCAGAACCTTCAGCGGATACCCGCGCCGGGCCATGTCGATGCGGGCGATGGCGCGCCAGCTGCCGCCGACCAGGAACAGACGGTCGGTCTGCTTGCCCATTTCCTCGCGCAGTTCCGCCATGACCTCGGCGATATGAGCCTTGCGCCCCCGGCGCCCGCCCTTGATGTCCCGCAGTTTCAGCGGGCCAAGAGAGGAGGTGACGCGTTTGCCGACCTCGCCGTCGTGGATTTCCGCCAGCTCCATCGAGGAGCCGCCGATATCGCAGACCAGGCCATAAGAGCCGGGCCAGCCCAACAACACGCCCTGTGCGGACAGGCGCGCTTCTTCCTGACCGTCGATCACCCAGATCTTTAGCCCGGTTTCGCGAAGCACATCGGCGCAGAACTCCGGGCCATCCTCGGCATCGCGCACGGCAGCTGTGGCGACCACCGACAGGGGTGGCAACCCCATCCCATCGGCAAGGTGTTGGAACCGGCGCAGCGCGGCCAGCGCGCGTTTGCGTCCCTCGGGGTTCAGGCGCCCGGTTTCCGAGAGGCCAGCCCCCAGGGCGCACATGATCTTCTCGTTGTAGAAATAGGCCGGGCTGCGGGCCGCGCCGTCAAAGACGACCAGACGCACGGAGTTCGACCCGACATCCACCACCCCGACCCGGGACAGCGCCCTTGAATCGGGATCATCGAACAGCGGGCGGCCAAAGGGCCCCCAGTCGGCGGTGGCGTCGGGGGTGGCAGGATCCTCGGTCACGGGTGTCGGCGCTCCGTCTTGGGTCTCGAATCTAGGATGGTTTAGGGTGGGGCCGGGGTCAACCGCCGGTCCCGGCAACCCGGGTTTCGCCCGCAACACTGCGGTCTTCGGACATCAGCCGCACCGCCAGGGGGCGCGACAGGTTGCGTTTTTCCGCCAGCGACAGGCGGTCCAGTTGTTCGACGATCCGGGCTGCCGCAGCAAACGAGCGATCCATATGGGCCACAAGATAGGGGATCACGTCGGGTTTCGGGGTGATCTGGCGGTCATTGAAGAGCTTCGCCAGAACCACAGCCAACAAGGCATCGTCCGGCGGCTGCAGCTCGGCATGGGTGGCGGCCTGAACACGGCTTTGCAGGTCCGGCAGGCTCAGCCCCCAAAGGTTGGGCGCCGCGCGCCCCGTCATCATCAGGGCAAACCCGTTTGCCAGCACCAAGTTATGCAGGTGAAACAGAGCCTCCTGGGCGGATTTGTCAGAGGCGATCTGCGGCACGTCCTCCAAGACCACGGGCGCGGTTGCCAGCTCGGGCACCATCGCCTCGGTCAGATCTGCCGCCGGCACGATCCGGGCGCCGGACTGGCTGGCCCAGACATGGGCCAAATGCGTCTTTCCCGATCCGGCAGGGCCGGTCAGAACCAGTTTGCCACTGGGCCATGAGAACCCCGGATCCAGCAGCGCCACAGCCATGGCATTCGACGGGGCGACAAAAAAGTCGTCCCGGCCCAAAGCCGTTTTGGCGGGCAGGTCAAAGCTGAGTTGTTGCGCCATATTACTTTTTCGAATCCCGGTGGCTCAGTCCCTGGTACAGACGGCTGTGCAGATACTGTCCCGTGAGGAAACGTGCAACTACGCCCAAGGCTGCCGCAACAGGCACGGCAACCAGCATGCCGACAAAGCCAAAAAGCGCGCCAAAGACCGACAGGGCCAGCAGCAGCCAGACCGGATGCAGGCCAACGGATCCGCCAACCAGTTTCGGAGTAAGGTAATTGCCCTCGATCACCTGACCCAGTGCAAAAATCCCGGCTACCAGCCCGATCGACCACCATTCGCCCCAGAACTGGAACAGGGCAAGTCCGATAGCCAGAGCGCCGCCCACCAGCGCCCCCAGATAGGGAATGAAGGTGACGAGCCCGGCGATGAAACCCACCGCCAGTCCGAAATTCAGACCAACCAGCATCAGGGCGACAGCGTAGTAAACGCCCAAAATCAGGCAGACCGTGCCCATGCCGCGGATGAAAGAGGCAAGCACATCGTCAATCTCACCGGCTAGCTTGCGGATCACCGGCGCATGGTCCAGCGGCAGCAGCGCGTCGATCCGTTCGATCATCCGGTCCCAGTCCAGCAGCAGATAGACCGAGACAACCGGAACGATCACGAAAAGCACCAGCAGGTTGACGACCGAGACGGCTGAGCCGACGAGGGATTCAAATAGCTCGATCCCCTTGCCCTGAAGGGTGCCTGCGATGGAGGCGATGGTTTGCTGCGCGCGGCTACCTTCGGTGAAGATCGACGGGAAGTGTTCCTGCGCAAAGTTGCGCAGATCGCGAAAGGCTTCGGGCAGAACCCGGATCAGATCGCTCAGCTGGTAGATCAGCGTCGGCACCACCACCAGCAGCAGCAGCATGAAGACCAGCATGGCGCCGATAGTAATCACCGCAGTTGCGGCGGTACGGCTGAGGCCTGCGGCCTCTAGTCGGTCGGCAATGGGATCAATCAGATAGGCAATCGCCGCGCCCAGCACAAAGGGCAGCAACACGTCTCCCAAAGCCCAGAGGACGATTGCGCAAACCACGGCAGCAACGCCCCAGTATTGAAACTGCTTCTTCGCCGGAAGTGCCATATGCCAAGCGCCTCTCTGAGATATGTTCGCCAATCACCCCAGTCATTGCCCATGCGGTTGCCTCATGCAACAGCCAAGCGGCAAGTGCCGCCAAATGAGTGCCGGGTGGGGCAGGGGCGTTTCTGCACGGTCTGCGTCAGTGGATGCGCACGCCCTGACGGGTCAGTTCACCTTGTACGGCGGCAATGTCCACCGCGTGCGGGCTGCAGGCGGATTTGACGGATAGTGCCGCGGCAACGCCCGCGCCCTGACCGGCCACCGCGCAACAGGCCATATTGCGGGTGGCGGCATGGGCGACCTTGTCGCCGCCGATGGCGCGGCCGGTCACCAGCAGGTTTTCCACCCCTTTGGGCAGCATGGCGCGATAGGGAATCTGCATATAGCGCCCGGTGGTGGGCAGGATCAGGATGCCATAGCCGTCGATGAACTCGGGATAGATGCCGATGGTATCCTCGAACCGGCCCTGGTTGCGGGCCTCATCCTCGGTCATGTTGTGATGGGCGTCGATCTTGCGGGTGTCGCGGATGCCGATGGTCATGCCAAAATTGCGCAGCCGCGCGCCTTCGCAGCCAGGCGTATATGCCTTCAGCGCATTGATCGCGTGCATGGCCTGCTTGCGTCCTTCAATCTCGAACCGGGTCATGCTGTCCGGGTCGGTGCCGTCGCAGCCTGCCAGATGCACCAGATTCATATAGGTCATCTCACCACTGTCATGAACAGCCCCCCAGGTGCCGCCGATAGTATTGAGATGCGCAGGGATCAGCCCGTCGCGCAGCGCCTGCGCAAAGGGCTTGGCGAGGAAGGGAGAGAACATCTCATCCTCCTTGCCGGAAGTCTCCACCTCCCACTCCCCGGTGGACCAGTCCCTGTAGGTCTGCGGGTCTGCCTTGACCCCTTCCATGAACTTCTGCTTGTCGACGCCTGCGATGTGGAACATCACGCTGGCGGCCTGCATTTCCTCCACCGGTGTCTTGATTGTGGGGGCGCCCATCAGCTGCGCGATATCGGCGTCTCCTGTCGCATCGATCACCCGCTGAGCTAGGATCGCCTCGCGCCCTGCCTTTGATTCGACGATCACGCCGGTGATCCGGTTGCCTTCGCGGATCGGGGCCACGAACATGCGGTGCAGCATCGGGTGAATGCCTGCTTCCTCGACCAGCCGATCTGCGACCAGTTTGAAGCCTTCGGCGTCCAACTCGTAAGACAGGGACTGGCTTTCGGGCACAGCGGCATCCATCGCCTTGGCGCGTTCTTCGAATTCCCAGCCGATGCCACCGGCCTCAACCGTCTGCTCGTGCCGGTACCAGGCAAAACCTTCGACGCCGACAGCGGTGATATTGCCGCCAAAGCAGCCGAACCGGTCCAGCAGGGTCACATCGACCCCGCAGCGCGCTGCTGCCAGCGCCGCCGCCAGTCCGCCGGGGCCAGAGCCTACGACAAGCACATCGGTGCGATGTACGACGGGGATTTCCCGGGCGGGTTCGGTAATGGTGTCGCGCATCTGGGCCTCCGCAAAAAATTTGAACCAGCATTTACAAAATTGACCCGTGCTTCAAGCGCTTTCCGGGCGATTATCCGGTTTGTCCGCTGCCGCCACTCCAAAGCCCGATTGCCTGAGGCGCGGCGATGGCTTAGACCGCTTGAAAACCCCTTTGAACGAATGAGAGCGACATGCGCCTGTCCCGTTACTTCCTGCCTGTTCTGAAAGAGACGCCTTCAGAGGCCCAGATCGTCAGCCACCGCTACATGCTGCGGGCCGGCATGATCAAACAGTCCGCCGCCGGGATCTATTCCTGGCTGCCGCTGGGCTTCAAGGTTCTGAAGAAAATCGAAGGCATCGTCCATGAGGAACAGATGCGCGCGGGCCATATCCCGGTGCTGATGCCCACCATGCAATCGGCAGACCTGTGGCGCGAAAGCGGTCGCTATGATGCCTATGGCGAAGAAATGCTGCGCATCACCGACCGGCACGAGCGCGATCTGTTGTTCACACCCACCGCCGAAGAGCTGATCACCGATATCTTCCGCAGCCATGTCAGCAGCTACAAGGATCTGCCGCTGACCATGTACCAGATCCAGTGGAAGTTCCGCGACGAGATCCGCCCGCGTTTCGGCGTGATGCGGGGACGCGAATTCTACATGAAGGACGGCTATAACTTCGATCTGACCAAGGAAGACGCGCTGCACGCCTATAACCGTCATCTGGTCAGCTACCTACGCACCTATGAGCGCATGGGGTTGCAGGCGATCCCGATGCGCGCGGACTCTGGCCCCATTGGCGGCGATGATACGCATGAGTTCCTGGTGCTGGCCGACACAGGCGAGAGCGAAGTCTTCTACGACAGCGCGGTGACCGATATCCGCCTTGGTCAGCGCAATATCGACTATGATGATCACGACCAGTGCCGCGCCGTGATGGAAGAATTCACCGCGCTTTATGCCCGGACCGACGAAACCCACGACGCGGCGCTGTTCGACCAGATCCCGGCCGAGCGTCAGCGCAGTGCTCGTGGTATCGAGGTCGGTCAGATCTTCTACTTCGGCACCAAATATTCCGAACCGATGGGGGCCACGGTGCAAGGCCCCGATGGCAAATCCATCCCCGTACACATGGGCAGCCATGGTATCGGTGTTTCCCGTCTGGTTGGCGCGATCATCGAAGCAAGCCACGACGACAAGGGTATCATCTGGCCCGAAGGCGTGACCCCGTTCCACTGCGGTATCGTCAACCTGAAGCAAGGCGATGACGAGGCCGACGGGGCCTGTGACAAGATCTATGCCGCGCTGACTGCGGTTGGTCTTGACCCGCTGTATGATGACCGCAAGGAACGCGCGGGCGGCAAATTCGCCACCATGGATCTGATCGGTCTACCCTGGCGTATTACGGTCGGTCCGCGCGGGCTGAAGAACGGCGTGGTGGAACTCACCTCGCGCCGGACTGGCGAAAGCGTGGAACTGCCGCCGGAAGACGCCGTGAAAAAGATCGTCGAGATCTACGCCGAGCACGCCTCGGGCCGCGGCTTCTGAGCGGCGGCGCGCAGAGGGTTGAGGCACTAGGCTGAAACCTCCAAACGCGAGACTGAAATGGAAAAGGGGGGCAGTGATGCCCCCCTTTTTGTATCTATCGCCATTCCTACAGGACGTTGCGCAGCAAACCGAAAAGCTTGCTGCGCACGCGTGCTTAGAGGAAGTCGAAGTTTGCTGCGCTCAGCTCATCAAAGGTCACACCCTTGATTACCAGCGCATCGCCTTCTCCGAAGTCGAGGATGGTGCGGTTGCCGTGGTCGGTGGCCAGACCGCTCAGATCGTCAAAGCTTTCGACGCCTTCGATGTGCAGCGCGATCGTGTCTTCGTCCGCATCGAAGCCAATGATGCGGTCACGGTCGTAGCCGGTTTGGAACACAAAGAGGTCCGCATCGTGGCCGCCATTCATGCGGTCACGGCCAGCGCCACCGTCCAGCACGTCGCTGCCCTTGTTGCCTTTCAGGATGTCGCGACCTGCGCCACCGTCCAGAGTGTCGCTACCGCTACCGCCTTTCAAGATGTCGCGACCTTCGCCGCCGGTCAGCATGTCGTTGCCACGGTTGCCGATCAGGATATCGTTGCCCTCGCCGCCGTCCAGCTCGTCCCAGCCGCCACGGCCGATCAGAACGTCGCGGCCACCGGCGCCGTTGACCAGATCATCCACAGAAGAGCCGCGGATGAAATCGAAGCCGTTGGAGCCTTCGGTCACAGCGTATTCGTTGATGTGGATTTCAGCGATCTGAGCACCCTCACGGGTGAAATCTGCCGCAACCGCATCGATGTGCTCACCAAGCGCGTTGGTGCCGCCCAGGATGTTGCCTTCGCCTTCGGGCAGGAAACCTTCATGCGCGCCGACGACGCCACCTTCGGTGGTGCCGGTGTTCGCCACCATCTGGCCCAGGAGCGGCACTTCTTCGGCGATCTCGGAGTTAACTTCGGTGCCCGCATCCAGCACGTCGCTGCCTGCGAAGGTGATGTTTTGCGCGCCCATAAAGTGGCCGTTTTCGTCGAACAGTTGCAGCGAATCTGCGGTGCCGACAAAGGCGTCGTTCGAGGGGATGACCATTGCGGCCAGCGACAGGTGACCGTTGGAGGAACCGTCGACGGAGAATTCTGCGGTTGCGGTTTCGCCCGGTGCCAGAATCGGCGGGGTGCCTGCACCCAGCACTGCGCCGGTTACGGCATCCGCGTCTGCGGCCACAACCGCTTCGTTTGCCGGAGCGAAGTTACCGTCTTCGGCCAGGGCTTCCAGAGCAGCCGATGCAGCTTCGCCGGTGTTGTAGAGGTCAAAGCTGCCGTCGTGGGCGGCGAACCAGAAAGGGGTCGTGTAGGTGCCGCCGTGGGCAGAGGTGTTGGTTGCGACGATGCGAAGATCGGTCATTGAGTTATCCTCAGTTTGAATTGAAGTTTGCGCACTTTCTGGGGGAATTGTGGAGATGCCAAGGGGGGGCTCCCTCACAGTCTCTGACGTCGCTGTGATCCTGGGGGCAAAGTCACGAAATGGTTACTTTGTGGGTATTTAAAATACTGAAAATAAACGAAAAAGTAACGTTTCGGGCGAAATTTTGGCGCCGATGTATTCGGACATATTTGAATATATACAATCAGATGAATCGCCAACTTTTACAATCTTAAGTAGAATTACGTAAGCGGGGAGCGAGCGTCTCTTGGTGGCTTCCCGAGTGAGAGCAGGGGACCCGCCGCCGCGCGGAACCGTCGCGAGATGGCCAGCCATGAAACCAAAACCGCCTTGGCAATACAGCCTTGCCTTGACCCTGCACGCCGGACAGCACAGGTTGTCCGCAAATCTCCCAGGCAGGACCACACATGGCCACGACACCTCCGCCGTTTTCACGTTTTGAATGGATGATCGCCTGGCGCTACCTGCGTGCGCGCAGGGCCGAGGGCGGCGTCAGCGTGATGACCTGGATCAGCCTGATCGGGATCACTCTGGCGGTATTTGCGCTGATCGCCACGTTGGCGGTGCGCTCGGGCTTCCGGTCTGAGTTTGTCGGCACCATCCTGGGCGCCAACGCGCATGTGACGCTCTATTCTCATGGGCAGGTCACGGCAGAGGGCAATATCGACCGGACCTTGGAAGACTACGCCGAGATGGCCGCAGCAGCGTCGCAGGTGCCCGGTGTGATCCGCGCCGCGCCGCTGATCAAAGGGCAGGTGATGGCCAACCTGCGCCAGCGCAATGCTGGGGTCGAGGTCTTTGGTATCGCTGCCGCGGACCTGAAGGCCATTCCTGGCGTCGCCCAAAGCGACGAAAGCCTTGGCGATCTGGAGCGGTTTGGCGAAGGCGTGGCCATCGGGTCCGGTGTGGCGCGCGAGTTGGGGGTCAGTGTCGGCGACCGGATCAAGCTGATCTCTCCCAATGGGGTCAAAACCCCATTTGGCACCAGCCCGCGTATCAACGCCTATGAGGTGGTCTATATCTTCACGGCAGGGCGCTATGACATCGACCGCACCCGTCTTTATATGCCCTTTGACGCGGCGCAGGCCTTCTTCAACCGGGAAGGCGTTGCTGACGAGATCGAGGTAATGGTGGCTGACCCGGAAAAGGTCGATCTATTGGTGCTGCCGCTGCTGCGCGCGGCGGGACAGGGGATCGGGGCCTGGACCTGGCGCGATGCCTCGGGTGGTTTCCTGCGCGCGCTGGAGGTCGAGGACAACGTGATGTTCATAATCCTTTCCATTCTGGTGCTGATCGCCACGATGAACATCGTTTCGGGGCTGATCATGCTGGTCAAGAATAAGGGCCGCGATATCGGTATCCTGCGCACCATCGGCCTGAGCGAAGGATCGGTGATGCGGGTGTTCTTCATCTGTGGTGCCTTTACCGGTGTGATTGGTACACTTTGCGGTGTGGTCTTGGGCTGCCTCTTCGCGATCTATATTGATCCGATCTTCTCCTTCGTGAACTACGCGATGGGCGGCGGGGTCTGGGATCCGTCGATCCGGGGCATCTATGCGCTTCCGGCAGAGCTGAACCTGCCCGATGTGCTCTCGGCCGTTGCCCTGTCGCTTGGTCTGTCCTTCGTGGTGACGATCTTTCCGGCCCGGCGGGCGGCCCGGCTGAACCCGGTGGAGGCCCTGCGCTATGAATGATCAGGTATCGCAGGCAGGCGCACTGGCGCTGGAGCTGAAAGGCATCAGCAAGTCCTATAACCGGGGCAGCGCGGCGCAGGTGGATGTGCTGCGGGGCGTCGATCTGGCCCTGAAACCGGGCGAGGTCGTGGCCCTTGTCGCGCCGTCTGGCGCAGGCAAGTCGACCCTTCTGCATATCGCCGGTCTGCTGGATACCCCGGACGAGGGCAGCCTGTGTATCGGTGGGCAGGATGTCACCGGGCTGGGCGAGCGGGCGCGCACCGGTCTGCGGCGTAGCGATGTAGGCTTTATCTACCAGTTCCACCACCTGTTGCCCGAGTTCACCGCCGCCGAAAACATCGTCCTGCCGCAACTGGCCAATGGCGCCAGTCAGAAGGCGGCTCGGGCGCGTGCGGCAGAGCTGCTGGATCTTGTCGGCCTTTCGGCCCGCGCCGGGCACCGTCCGGCAGCAATGTCCGGGGGCGAGCAGCAGCGGGTTGCCTTTTGCCGGGCTCTGGCCAACCAGCCGCGTGTGCTGCTGGCGGACGAGCCGACCGGAAATCTGGATCCGGGGACGTCGGATCAGGTTTTTGGCGTCTTGATGGATCTGGTGCGCAGTTCTGGCCTGTCGGCGCTGATCGCGACCCATAACCTTGACCTTGCCGCGCGGATGGACCGGGTTTTGCATCTGGAGGACGGGGCGGTGGCGGCCGCGCCGCAATAGGCCCGCGCGCACGCGGCCCCGGTTTCTGGGCGCATCTCTGCCGCCGCCGGTTTACGCAGCAAAACCTGCCGGTTACAGTGCCCCTGACTGAGACGGTTGCGGCCAGAACGACAGGAACGATGCCATGAAGACCAAAACGATCCTTTGCATGCTGCCGCTTGTGGCCGGGCTTGCCGTGGCCTGCACCGAAATCGTCAACAGCATGCCCACCGCGCAGGAAGGACAGATCCTGTTCAATCAGAACTGCGCGCTGTGCCATGGCGAAAATGGTGATCTCGCCCAGCGTGAGACCACGCTTGATGCGCCCGACCTGCGCAAGATCAACGCGCGCCATGACGGTGCGTTCCCGCGCGCTGCAGTGCTGTCGCAGATTGATGGTTACGGACGCGGCAAGGTCAGCGCCGAATACATGCCGGAATTCGGCTCCCTGCTGGAAGGCGAGCTGATTCCGGTTGAGGTCGAAGGCACCCTGACGCCGACACCGCGCCCGCTGGCCGCGCTGATGACCTACCTCGAAAGCATCCAGGCCGAAGGCTGAGCCGTAGCATATGCCTCAGCTGCAGATGCCGCGCAGATCGGCGCCTTTCCAGGGCAGGTAGACGTCGCTCTGGCGGCTTTGCGGCAGGTCCGAAACCGGCATCACATCCTTCAGCATGGCATGCAGACGCTGGGTGCGGGCGCCCTGCGGCGCCAGCGCGCGGCAGCAGACGTATTCTTCAACGATGGCGCCTTGCTGTTCATAGCCATAGCTCAGGAAATCGGGGCTCTGGTCCAGCTCGAACAGATAGGGATCGGGGTTGCCGCGATGCTCGGCTGCGGCCCGCAGTGGGGTATATCCGGTGCGGGCCCGGTTCTGCCATTGCCAGACATGGGTCACCTCATGGGCCAGCAGCATCGCCTCCACCAGATACAGGCGCTCGGGGTAGGCGGGCAGGTAATTCTCGGTGTACCAGTCGCGGATATAATAGATCCGGTTGAACAGCGTCACCGCTGCGGGGGAGGATGTGACGATCTCGTCCTTCACTGGCGGCAGGATACGTTCGCGGCAGGCCACGCGCGGGCGCGGTTTGCGGCGGAAGGTGGTCGCGGCCACTGGCGCGCCATCCATGATGCGCACCTTTTCCGGCTTCAGGTCGCTGCCGTGAATGTCCGACAGAAAGGCACGCTCCTGCTGCGTCAGCTCGCGCCCGCAGGATGCGAGGATCAGGGCAATCAGGAAAAGACGCAGGATCATGAGGTCACGCTAGCGCAGCAAGGAAGGGCGGTATAGCCGTTTTGCGCCTCACCTCAGGCGGCAAAGAAGCTGGCGGTGGCGGTGGCGACCAGTTTGCCGCTGTCCTCTTCGCTCATCTCTGCGCGGGCAAAGACCAGCGCCTTGCCGGCCCGCACCACCTGCGCCCGGCAGAGGATCGCGCTGCCCACCCCGGGGCGCAGGAATTGCGTGTGCAGATCGGTGGTTGCCAGCGGGCGCACGCCGCCTTGATGGGCAAAGTGCGGGTTTCGGTAAATCCCGGACAAGCATTTCAGTAATTCCCGGACACGCGTTTCGGTAAATCCCG